>NZ_BAAGWY010000008.1:0-178022 GCF_054780115.1 Humibacter ginsengiterrae | reverse complement strand
GCACCGTGCCCTGACCCGGTTGGGCACCTGGGGTGGGCTGGTGCGGTATCGGATGGAGTTGATGCCGGAGATCTCCGGGAAACTGGAACAAGCCATCACCGCCGTGGTGTCCCCGAAATCGAAACCCGCCTTCCTCAACGGTGACCAACCGGCGGACGGTGGCCTGGATGACCGCACCTCGCCGCAGCGGCGGCATGACGCGTTCGCGTCCCTGATCGACGCCGCCGCCCGCAGTGCCGAGGTTGCGTCGATGGGTGGTGCTGCACCCACCGTGCTGGTCACCGTGGACGAACACGACCTCCGGCAGGGGCGTGGTGCCGGGTGGATCGACGGGGTTCAGGAGCCGATCCCGATGACCGCGGTCACCCAGTTCGCCTGCGCCGGCGGCATCCAAAAACTCCTCCTGAAGGACGGACGCATCGAATCGTTGTGGTCACCGGAACGCTGCTTCACCCCCCAACAACGCCGCGCCATCGCCGCCCGCGACAAAGGATGCGTGATCCCCGGGTGTCGGATCCCGGCCAGCTGGTGCGAAATCCACCACGTGCAAGAACACTCCCACGGCGGACCCACCGACACCGGCAACGGAGTCGCGCTCTGCTGGTACCACCATCACTACGTCGACACCGGAGGATGGGCCATCAAGATGATCCACGGGGCACCACACGTACGCGCACCAGCATGGATCGACCCCACCGGGCAATGGCGACCCACCGGAACCTGGCGGCCGACCGGCACCGCACGCGGCAAACCCCGACGACGCGAATGACCTCACGAACCCCGACGACGCGAACGAGCGTGCCCGGGGCAACGCCCGCAGCGCGGTTCGTGCGGTTCCGGCAATTCCCGGATGGGGGGCGGTGTCGCTTTGCCAACACGGTCCGGTACGCGTTGCCATGCGGACAGGGAAGCGTCCACTGTTCAGACGGGATTGGTGAACGAGACCGGCTTTCCTGTGGCGCTGGCTGCAACTTCCCAGCTCATGGACGTGCCGAGGTATCCGCCGGGACTAACGACCAGAACACGATCAGCGAGGTCGATCTTGCGCAGGTACCTCACGGCTGATCACCTAGCGCGCATCCACTCTCTCGAATGTGCGCCGGTATTCGCTCGGGCTCACCCCGGTGATGCGCCTGAAGTGCGCACGCAAGTTCGCCGCCGTACCGAGTCCGCAGAGCTCAGAGACCCGGTCCACGCCGAGCGCCGTCGTCTCGAGCAGTTCGCGGGCGCGATCCACCCGTGCAGCGTTCAGCCATTTGAGCGGAGTCGTGCCTGTCTCGGCCGTGAACCTGCGGGCGAACGTACGAGCGGATGCGTGTGCGTGCGCCGCGAGATCCCTCACTGTGAGCGGTCGGTCCAGGTTGGCCATCGCCCAGTCCCGCGTCGCCGCGAGCCCGGACGCCGCCACCCCAGACATCCTTCTCGGCCCAGGGAGCGGTCGGTCGATGAACTGAGCCTGACCGCCATCCCTGTGCGGTGCCGCGACGATGTCGCGCGCTACGGCATTCGCCACCGCCGTGCCGTGATCAAGGCGCAGGATGTGCAGGCACACGTCGATGCCGCTCGCGACGCCTGCCGAGGTGATCACGTCGCCCTCGTCGACGAAGAGCACACCGGGGTCGACGGTGACGAGCGGGTACCGCTCGGCGAGGGCATCCGTGTATCGCCAGTGCGTCGTGGCGCGGCGCCCGTCGAGCAGGCCCGCGGCCGCGAGGGCGAAGGCGCCGGTGCAGATGGAGACCATGCGCGCGCCTCGGCGAGAGGCGGATCGGAGCGCCTCGACGGCGCCTGCCGGCACCTCGCCGAGAGCGTCGCGGAACGCCGGGACGATCACCGTGTCCGCTTCCTTCACCGCCTCGAGCCCGTGGGTGGCGTTGACAGACCAGCCGGCGGTCGTCTCGACGGGACCCGCTTCGCAGCCGCACAGCACCACGTCGTAGGGCAGCTCGAGGTGGTCGAAGATCTGGAACGGCATCCCGATCTCCATCGGCAACGCCCTCCCGAGCACCAGAACGGCGACGCGATGACGCTGTATGGAGTTCAGTGAAGCGGTCATGGCAGAAATCTATCGCAGATGGTCATTCTTGCCACTCGTGCGCGGCATCCAGCCGCGTCAGAGTGGCGGCATGGACCTCATGACGACCCGCACGGATGCCGCACCGCACCTGCGCATCGCCCGTCGCCTCGCCCCCGCGCAGGCCCTCTACATCTTCGGAAGCTCTGTCGATCTCACTCTCACCGGCATCGTCGGTGCGCGACTCGCTCCGACGACGGCGCTGGCGACCGTGCCGTTCAGCCTCATCCCGGTCGCGGCGGTCGCCTCGACGTTTCTGTTCTCCCGGCTGATCGGACGGTACGGCTACCGGGCCGTCTTCACCGCAGCCGCAAGCGTCGCCGTCATCGCCGGAGTCGTCTCGGCGCTGGCCGTGCAGCTCGACCTCTTCTGGCTGTTCTGCGTGGGCACCGGCCTGATCGGCGTCTACTCGGCCGGCGCAGGCTACTACCGTTACGCCGCGGCGGATGCGTCGGGGAGCCAGCGAGCGCGCGCGGTCACCACGGTGCTGGCTGGCGGGCTCATCGCTGCTCTCCTTGGTCCGTTCCTCGCGACCTGGGTCAGCGGGCTGTTGCCCGTCGCCTTCGTGGCGAGCTACCTGCTCGTCGCGCTGTTCGGTGCGCTCGCGGCAGCCTGGAACGCCATGCTGCCGCGGCAACTGGCGTTGCAGGGTCGTCGGCAGGCTGCGTCCGTGCAGACAGCGGCCGATTCCACCGACACCAAGACCGAGGCGGCGACGGCCGCAGCCGACGACAAACCGCGCTCTCGCCGAGCGCTCTGGCGCCAGCCGGTGCTCATCGCCGGCGTTGCTGCGACATCGTTCTCCGCCGTCTCGATGACCTCGATGATGACGGCCGGTCCCATTGCGGGCATGGCCATGGGCCACACCGAAGCGGATGCCGCCTTCGCCGTGCAACTGCACATGATCGGCATGTTCGCGCCGGGCTTCGTGATCGCGAAAGTGATCGGCCGGCTGGGGGAGCGCGCCGTCGCGATCGGGGGAGCGATGCTGATCGTCCTGGCCGGCGCCGCGGCTGCGTGCAGCACCGATCAGTGGGCGTTCCTGACCGCGATGTTCGCCGTCGGCGTGGGCTGGAACCTCGCCTACAGCGGCGGAAGCGCGCTGATCACCGACGCGTACCGGGCGTCCGAACGCGGTCGTGTGCAACCGGTCGCCGAGGTGATCACGAACGGCTTCCAGGTCGTCGGATCGCTGAGCGCCGGCATTCTGGCCACGGTCCCGGGGTGGCGGATGCTCGGCGTCGCCCTGATCGTGCTGGCCATCGCGGTCTCGATCGGCATAGCCGCGGTGCGCCGAGTCGCCGCCTGAGCTGCCGCTGACTGACTCTGGCGGCCCCCGCCCTCACGAGCGGGCCGAACGTTGCGCTCGCCGACCGACGCACGCCCGGTTCGTTGCGCCGCACGCCGCGCCAGGCGGTGCCACGGCGCGTTCCCCCGGCATAGTCTCGAGTTCATGGCGCAGGACGACGGCATCCGCACCCCCGGCGGAACCCCTCTCCCCGACGACGGCTTCGCTGGCCTCCCTTCCGGCGGCTTCGCTGGCCTCCCCGACCGTGGCACCCTCGGCGGCCCCAACCGGAACTCGGCAACGGGACCGTCGACCGGGCTGCCCGACGACGACCTCGCCCAGCGTGCCATCGAGTTGGTGCGCGCGTGGTTGCAGGCATCCGAGGCGCGGGATGCCATTCCGGAGGCCTCCAAGCGCGACCCGGCGGCGGAGCGACTGGCAGGTCTGCTGCAGGACCCGCGCGGACTCGACTTCGCCGTCGGCTTCGTCGACGGCGTCGCCCGCCCGCAGGATGTCTACGCCGCGGCGAAGAGCCTGCACCAGCTGGGGCGGGCGGTTCCGCGGTTCCTGCCCTGGCACCAGCGCTTGGCGATAGCGGTGGGTGGCGCGATCGCTCCGGCCGCCCCGTGGATCGTCATCCCGATCGCGCGTCGCGTACTGCGATCCATGGTGGGACACCTGATCGTCGACGCTACGCCGGCGAAGCTCGGCAAGGCGATCGCGCGGCTGCGCCACGACGGTGCCACGGCCGGGGCAGCCGGGCACATCCGTCTCAACCTGAACCTGCTCGGCGAGGCCGTGCTCGGCGAGAACGAGGCGGACGCGCGCCTGGAAGGCACCCGCGAACTGCTCGAGCGCGACGACGTCGACTACGTGTCGATCAAGGTCTCGAGCGTGGCCAGCCAGCTGTCGATGTGGGCGTTCGACGAGTCGGTCGCGCGCGTCGTGCAGCGCCTCGCCCCGCTGTACCTGTATGCGGCGTCCAGTCCGACCCCGAAGTTCATCAACCTCGACATGGAGGAGTACCACGATCTCGACCTGACGATCGCGGTCTTCAAGAAGCTGCTGGGCGACCAGCGGTTGATCGGCCTCGAGGCCGGCATCGTGCTGCAGGCGTACTTGCCCGATGCTCTGGATGCCCTGCAAGACCTCACCGAGTGGGCGCAGAACCGCAGAGCGGCGGGTGGTGCCCCGATCAAGGTGCGCATCGTGAAGGGCGCCAACCTGCCCATGGAGCGGGTGGATGCCGCGCTGCACGGCTGGCCGCTGGCGACCTACGACGGCAAGGTGCACACCGACGCGAACTACAAGCGCGTGCTCGACTGGGCGCTCACGCCGGAGCACACGCACGCCGTGAAGATCGGCGTCGCCGGGCACAACCTGTTCGATGTCGCGCACGCCTGGCTGCTCGCACGCAGCCGCGGTGTCGACGACCGCATCGACTTCGAGATGCTGCTCGGCATGGCGGCCCAGCAGGCGGATGCCGTCGCCCATACGGTGGGCGAGCTGCTGCTGTACGCGCCGGTCGTGCATCCGCGGCACTTCGACGTGGCCATCTCGTACCTGATGCGCCGGCTGCAGGAGAACGCCGCCGACGAGGACTTCCTCTCCGCCGCGTTCGAACTCACAGACAAGCCCGAGCTCTTCGAGCGCGAGAAGGCCCGATTCCTGGCTTCCGTCGCCGAGTACGAGGCGGATGACGGCCCTCGCGGACTCGCACCCCTCCCGAACCGCAGACAGGACCGCGCCCGTGAGTGGGTCGAGACCGACCCGACGACGCTGTTCCACCCGCGTCCTGCGCCCGTCGACCCGGCCGCCGAGGCGGCCGAGGAAGGGCTCACGGCGGCGGTGCTGGGGCTGCAGCGCGGATCGCGTGGCAGCGCGCTCTTCCCGACCACCGGCATCGTTCTGGAGCCAGGCGACGCGGTCGCTGCCGAGCCGGAGCCGGAATCCGAGACAGAAGATCCCGATTCTATTTCCGCTACCCGACCGCCGGGACGGCGGTCGGCGCTGGCGTCGCAGCAGAGGCCAGAAATGGCCTCTGCTCCTAGCTCCAGCGCGCCCCGGGCCTTCCGCAACGAGTCCGACACCGACCCCGCGCTCCCGGCGAACCGGGCGTGGGGGCGCCGCATCCTGGCATCCGTTCCGTCGTCGGCCCTCGGCGAGCAGACCCTGGCCGCGTCGCGCGTGACGGACGAACGGATGCTCGACACGCTCCTGTCCACCGTGCAGAACACCGGAGCCGAATGGGGCTCCATTCCCGGAAGTGCACGCGCCGCGGCCCTCGACCGGGTCGGCCTGGCGCTGTCGGCGAATCGTGACCGGCTGATCGAGGTGATGGCCTCCGAGACCGGCAAGACGATCGCGGAGGCGGACCCCGAGGTGAGCGAGGCCGTCGACTTCGCGCACTACTACGCGGCACTGGCCCGCGAGCTCGATACGGTGCAGGGCGCGACGTTCGTGCCTTCCCGCCTCACGGTCGCGACCCCGCCGTGGAACTTCCCGGTGTCCATTCCGGCGGGAAGCGTGCTGGGCCCGCTCGCCGCCGGGAGCGGCGTCGTGTTCAAACCGGCACCGCAGGCGAGGCGCTGCGCGGCGGTGCTGGCGGAGTGCATCTGGGAGGCGGGCATCCCGCGCGAGCTGATGGCACTTGCAGACGTCGACGAGGGCGAACTCGGCCGGGCGTTGATCTCGGACCCGAGGGTGGATCGCGTCATCCTCACCGGCTCGTACGAGACGGCGAAGCTGTTCAAGAGCTGGCGCCCCGACCTGCCGCTCCTGGCCGAGACCAGCGGCAAGAACGCGATCGTCGTCACGCCGAGCGCCGACGTCGACCTCGCCGTCGCCGACGTGGTGAAGAGCGCGTTCTCGAACGCCGGCCAGAAGTGCTCTGCTGCGAGCCTGGTCATCCTCGTCGGGTCCATGGGCACGTCCCAGCGCTTCCTCGACCAGCTCGCCGATGCCGCCGAAAGCATCTACGTCGGATGGCCGGAGCAGCCGGTCACGTGGATGGGACCGTTGATCGAACCGGCGGCAGGCAAGCTCGAGTACGCGCTGACGCAGCTGGAGCCGGGCGAGGAGTGGCTCGTACAGCCGCGGAAATTGGATGACTCGGGTCGGCTCTGGTCCCCGGGCATCCGTACCGGAGTTCAGCCGGGCTCGCGATTCCACCAGACCGAGTTCTTCGGTCCGGTCCTCGGCATCATGCACGCACGAACGCTCGAGCAGGCGGTCGAGTGGCAGAACGCGGTGGACTACGGGCTCACGGCGGGCCTGCACTCGCTGGATCCGGACGAGATCGAGTACTGGCTCTCCGTGGTCGAGGCGGGCAACCTCTACGTGAACCGGGGTATCACCGGCGCGATCGTGCAGCGGCAGCCGTTCGGCGGCTGGAAGCGGTCGTCGGTGGGTGCCGGGCATAAGGCCGGCGGACCGAACTACCTGTTCGGGCTCGGCTCGTGGACCGGGAATGCCGGCTCATCCAGCGCCAGCCTGCACCTTCGCGGACTCGACTCGCGAGTCTCGCGGGTCATCGAGTCAGCCCAGCCGGCGATGAGCTACGAGGAGTTCGATCTCGTGCGGCGGTCGGCCCTCAGCGACGCCATCGCGTGGGCCAATGAGTTCGGCGTCGTGCGAGACGCGGCGAACCTCGGCGTGGAGCGCAACCTGTTCCGGTACCGCCCGGTCCGGGTGAGCATCCGGTTGAGTGAGGGCGTCGGACTCGCGGCGCTTCTGCGCGTGCTCGCCGCGGCGACCCTGGTTCGCGGACGGTTCGACGTGAGCAGTCCGATGCAGCTGCCGCGACCGCTGCGCGAGGCGCTGCACGAACTCGGCGTCGCCGACACCGTCGAGACGGATGCCGCGTGGCTGACCCGAGTGGCGGCATCCGGTGCCGCCGTCGATCCGGAAGGCCTTCCCGCCGAACGCATCAGGATGATCGGCGGAGACGCCGCCGAGCTGGCGCGAACGCTCGGCGATCGCATCGACATCGCCGTGTTCTCCGGGCCGGTGACGGCATCCGGGCGGGTCGAGGTGCTGCCGTTCCTGAAGGAGCAGGCGATCTCGATCACGAACCACCGCTTCGGAAGCCCGACCCGCCTGACCGACGACGTGATCTGAGCGGGCGGATTGCCGCGCAAAGCTGGCACGAACCGCAAGAGAGCCTGACGATTCCCTGACAGTGACTCAGTTTCTGAGTGTGCCCGCAGGAGCGCTCGCGGTAACCGCATTCCTGGTCAGATGACCAAGATACGGGTACGGGGGATCGGATGTTCGTGCGCTTCAGATCCGCGCCAGCACGCGGATCTCGGCGGGGCACGCACACCGAACACGGCAGGCCGTCTCGGCCACAGGCATCCGTCCTGCGCGCCGAAATAGCCCCTGATCTGGTTCTTGAGAACCTGAATGACCCCTGGCAACCATGTGGTGCCGCCCGCCTACCGTGGACGACTGCCGGTGAAGACCGGCTTTTTGCTTTCACCCGAACTGATCCCGAACTCTTCGTGGTGGCCGTACGTACGTGCGGGCCACCCGCCTGGTCTCTACTTATGCGCTTGCTCTCTTCGACGTACGACAACTTCACCAACGCCCTCGCCGGCACCCGAACGGCGCTGGGTCTCCGCCGCCACCGCGGAGCCCACGCCGCGGGCACAGCTCCCCGCCGAGCCGCCCGCCACCACATCACGCTCGCCGTCGCCGGCGTCTCGTTCGGGCTCATCGCGAGCCTCACCACCGCCCTGCCCGGATACGCGGCGCACGCCGAAAGTGTGCACCGTGCAGCGTCTGCGGTCTCGGTCGCGTCCGTCGCGTCCGTCGCGCACACGAGCGAGCACCCCACGAAGGCGGAGGCGCAGCGGGCGGCGCTGCACGCGGCCATCCTCAATGCCGCCTCGCATGGGAACGTGCAGCACCTCGCCGTCGCAGCGGATGTCGCGCAGCCGGCCGTCGTGCAGGACACGTTCGCGACCGTTGATGTCGCCGGCAACCTGGAGAAGCAGTACGGCATCGACCGGAGCATGGCCCTGCAACTCATCGGCACCGGCAACCCGAACGCCCGCGCTGCGATCGTCTCGACCGCGATGACCTACCTCGGCACGCCGTACGTGCTCGGCGGCGCATCGCACAGTGGCATCGACTGCTCGGGTCTCACGATGGTCGCCTACGCAGCAGCGGGCATCGGCCTCGCGCACTACGTACCCACGCAGGACGCCGCGGGTACGCAGATCTCCGCGTCCGACGCGCGCCCCGGCGACCTCGTCGTGTTCGACAGCGAAGAGCACGTCGGCATCTACATGGGCAACGGCATGGTGCTGCACGCGCCGACAGAGGGCCGCGACGTGGAGCTCGACCCGCTGTCGCAGTGGGCGAGTATCCCGTACCACTTCACCCGTCTCGTCTGAGCCTTGATCTGAGCTGAATCCGGTCGGAGGCGCTAACCGACGAACCTCCGAGTCTTCTCAGTGGTGCTCGTTTATCGATCCGTTATGGTGGAACGCGTGGCCGGCTCGCCGGTCCGCATTTTGGGGGACAAGGTTGTTGAGACCTCCGTACCCTGTGTGCGGAAATGCACAGTGCGGAATCGGGAGCAGGCTGGGAGCGAATGGGTCGGAGAGCAGCAGCGGTCGATCACGGCCGCTGGTCGGCAGACGACGCGTCACTACGCGATACCGCTGACGACTCCGAAGACCTCTCAGCGTTCGTCGCGCAGCTGGTATCCGATGATCCGATTCCGGATGCCCGCACCCCGCAGACAGTGCCCGCGCCGGAACCGGAACCGGCAGCGGTAGAGCACGTTGCTTCCGCGCCGTCGGAGCCGGATGTCTTCGTCCCGCCCGTGCCCGTTGAGCTCGCGATCCCGGCGCGACTGATCGAGCCCGAACCCGTTGCCTCGGCGACTCCGGCTCAGCCCCGGCCCGCGACCCCGGAGTTCTCCGAGCCCCCGCGCTCCCGTCGAGAAGCGCGCGAGCGGCTGCGCGCCGCCCAGGCTGCCGGGCCGGAAGCGCCGGTCGCGCCGCCCGCGCCCGCCGCGCCCGCCCCGAAGGCTGCGGCGGCAGAAGCAGCGGCGCCGGGATCGTACCCGTCGCGCCGTGCCCTGCGTGAGGCACGAGCCGCACAGCCGGTCGCCGAGACGCTGTACACACCAGCAGACGACGCGGAGCTCCCGAACACCCCACGCCAGGCGTCCGCTGCGCAGGGGATCGCCTTCGGCGGCGGAGACTTCCGTCGCCACCACAACGCGGGTGCTCACGAGCCCGGTGGACACGCGCATCGCCGGTTGCAGGCATCCCGCAAGCCGGCGCTCATCGCGGGAAGCGCCGTGCTCGCGCTCATCCCGGGGTTGATGTTCGCGGCGCCCGCCAACGCGGCCGAGTCGATCAGCCCGCAGCAGCTGCAGGCCACCATCGCCAGCAACTCGAAGCTGATCGCGCAGAAGCTGCAGGTGTCGCCCGCGGTCGCGGACGGGTCCCTGCAGAAGGAGAACTACGTCGCCGGCGCCATCGCCGGAATCGTCGCCGCCGAGTCCGGCCCGAACGGCCCGGAGGTCGCCGTCGCCCTTGCGCAGGCGCTGCAGTACGGCGGCGAGCGGGAGAAGATCGTCGAGACGGCGCTCACCTACCTGGGCGATCCGTACGCGCTCGGCGGAGCATCCCACGACGGCATCGACTGCTCAGGGCTCACCATGGTGGCCTACGCCACCGTCGGCGTCTCGCTGGTGCACTACGTCCCGTCGCAGGACGCCGTCGCCACCCCCATCTCCGAAGCGGCCGCCCAGCCAGGCGATCTCGTCTTCTTCAACGACGACGAGCACGTCGCGCTCTACCTCGGCGGCGGCATGATCATCGAGGCGCCGGATTACGGCATCCCGGTGCGCATCGTCTCGCTCTCCACCTGGAGCGGCATCGGCTACCACTTCGGCAGAGTCCTCGCCTCCTGACGACCCCTCACTGCCCCAGCGGCAGCACGATCTCGACCGTGAGACCCTCGCGCGGCCTCGAGGCCAAGCGGATGCTGCCGTGCGCCGCATCGACCAGCGCGGCGACGATCGCGAGCCCCAGCCCGCTGCCGGTCGTGGTATTGCGCGCTGAGTCGACGCGAGTGAACCGGTCGAGCGCGATCGGCACGAAGTCCGGCGGCATGCCCGGCCCGTCGTCGACGATCGAGAGGCAGACGGACGCCTCATCGTGCGTCAGCCGCGCCGTCACGGTGCCGGCGTCTTCCGTGCCGGCGTCCGCGTCGTCGTCGTCGCCGTGCCCTGCGTCGCCGGCGTGCTCGGCGTGCTCGGCGTGCTCGGTGGCGAGCGCCTTGATCGAGTTGCCGATGAGGTTGTCGACGACGCGGCCGAACTCCTGGTTGGAGAGTGCAACGGTGCCGACGGCGGGCGCGTCCGCCACGACCTCGAAGTCGATCACGCAGTCGACGCCCTGCATGGCCGCCGCCTGCCGGCTGCGATCGATCGCGGCCGCCAGCTCGTCTTCGAGGTCGAACCAGTTGGTCTCGCCGCGCTGCCCGTGAGCGTCGATGCGCGAGAGCTCGAGCAGGTTCGTGGCGAGGTTCGAGAGCCGCAGCACGGTCTGGTGGGACTGACGGATGTCTGCGAGCAGGGCATCCGCGTCGCCCGCGTCGAGCTCGGCGAGCTCGAGTTCGCCGCGCAGCACCGCCAGCGGTGTGCGGAGCTCGTGGCTGGCATCCGACACGAGCTGCTTCTCCCGGTCGGCGGATGCCCGCAACCCCTCGATGAGACCGTTGAGCGTGACGGCGAGCGCGGCGAGCTCGTCGCGCACCGGCGGAACCTCGAGCAGCTCGCGCGCGCTGACCTCGCGCTCCTGAGTCGTGCCGGCCGATTGCCGCCGGGCGAGCTCGTCGGCCTGCCTGCGCATCGCGTTCACCGGACGCAACGCCGCACGCGCCAGGATGAACGACGCGACGGTGAAGCAGGCCACCAGCGCGGCCGCGCCCACGATGAGCGCCGCGCTCAGCCTGCCGAGCACGAGCTCGTTCGCGTCCTCACTGCGTGCGGTGACGATGTGCCAGACGCCGTCAGTGCGCAGCACCGGCGCCGTGCGCACAATGTAGTCGCGTACCGACGTGCTCACGCGAGAGATGGTCTCCTCGCCCGTCAGCGGCGCGTGCCCGAACGGCCGCAGCGACTTGGGAAGGCTCGACATCTTCACCTGCCCGGACGGCGAGACGATCGCCACGTACTGTCCCTCGCCGGGAATCGTCTCGATGTCTCGCGGATTCTTCGCCACCTGCTGGGCGAACGGCTCAGCGTCGTGCTCCAGCAGCGTGACGGTGGCGTTGTCGAGAATGACGCTCACGCCTGCCCTGATGCCGATCACCGCGACCACACCGATCAGCACCGCGACCACGAAGCTGCCCACCGCGATGCGGGCCGTGATCGAGAGGCGACCGGCGAAGACGCGGATCCAGTTCACCGCTTCGGCTCGGCCGGCTCACCGTGCTCTGGTGCAGGGTCCTGCTCCGCGGGCGCGCTCCGCTGGCCATTCGCTCCCTGGCCGGCCGCGACGCCGTGTCCCGAGTTGTTCCCCGGCGCCGGGCTCGCGGAGGTCTCGACCGCCTCGAGCCGGTAGCCAAGCCCACGGACCGTGGTGATGCGGATGCCCGTCTCCGCGGCATCCAACTTGCGGCGCACGTACGACACGTACTGGTCGAGCACGTTCTGGTCGATGTGCTCGTGACCTCCCCAGATGTCGTCCAGGATGTCGTTGCGCGTCACCATCTCGCCCGCGTGCATCGCCAGCAGCCGCACGAGCGAGAACTCACGCGGGCTGAACGCCACCTGCTTTCCGGCGACGGATGCCTTGTGCTCCAGCGAGTCGATGGTGAGGTTGCCCACGCGCAGGGTGGGCTTGGTCGAGGCATCCCGCCGCAGCAGCGCGCGCAACCGAGCCGCGAGCTCGGCGAACGCGAACGGCTTGGTGAGGTAGTCGTCGGCGCCGGAGTCGAGACCGAAGACGCGGTCCTCGACGGCATCCCGAGCGGTGAGCAGAAGGATGGGCATGGTGCGGCCGGACTCCCGCACCCTGCGGCACAGCTCGAAACCGCTCATGCCGGGCAGCATCACGTCGACCGCGAGCGCGTCGACCGCGTTGTCGCGCAGGGTGATGAGCGCGTCAACGCCGTTGTCGACGGAGAGCACGTCGTAGCCCTCCGCGATCAGGCCGCGTCGCAGCAGCCTCGCCATATCGGGGTCGTCCTCCACGACGAGGAGGCGCGCAGTCGATTCGTCCACCCGATCATGCTCACAGAATCCGCTGTGCGCGTCGAGAGCAATCGCTATGTGCGTGCTCAGATGACCCGCGCACCGACGCGTCGGTCGACGCTGGGACCCGCGCCCGCATCATTCGATCTCGCGGTGCACCAGGCGCGAGAGCACGATCGCGCTGCGCGTGTGGTCGACGCTTGGGGCCACCCGCACCCGTTCGAGCGCTGCCTCCAGACTCGGGATGTCGCGGGACCGGATGCGCAGGATCGCGTCAGCGCTCCCCGACACCGTGCACGCCTCCGCGACTTCAGGGACCGCGGAGAGGATGCGCTGCAGCTCGCTCGGCGAGACCGTCCCGCGGCAGAACAGCTCGACGTACGCCTCGGTGCTCATGCCGTCGATGGTGGGATCGACGTTGATCGTGAATCCGCGGATGACGCCGTCGACGACCAGTCGGTCGATCCGGCGCTTGACCGCTGATGCGGACAGCCCGACACGCGAGCCGATGTCGCCGTACGAAGCGCGCGAGTTCTCCCGCAGCAGGTCGATGATGTTTCGATCGAGGTTGTCCACGCCGCAATTCTATGCGGATCTGTTGCGTCTCAGCCAGGATTTGCGCACGGATCATGCAGTCGATGGGACACACCCGCAATATCCCGGTGCGAGACTGGAAAGCATGACGGCCATCGACTCCACCGACGCACGCCTTCGAAGCGGATCGCAGGAACGGGCATCCGGAACCGCGACGCGACCGGAGGCGCCGACGCACCTGGTGCCGTCCCACCGTACCTACCTGATGTGCCGTCCGGAGCATTTCACGGTGAGCTACCGCATCAACCCGTGGATGCATCCGCAGGAGCCGACCGACACGCAGAACGCGCTCGACCAATGGACGACGCTCTACGAGACCTTCATCCGCCTCGGCCACGAGGTGCACCTGATCGACCCGATCCCCGGCCTTCCCGACATGGTCTACACGGCCAACGGCGGATTCATCATCGACGGCATCGCGTACGGGGCGTTGTTCACATATCCGCAGAGGGCGCCTGAGGGACCGGCGTTCATGGACTGGTTCGGGCAGCACGGATTCCGCGTCGTGGAGCCGAAGCAGGTTAACGAGGGCGAGGGCGACATCCTGCTGGTGGGCACGCGCATCCTCGCGGGCACCGGCTTCCGCAGCAGCGTCGAGAGCCACCGCGAGCTGCACGAGGTGTTCGGCCGCGAGGTCGTCACGCTGAACCTCGTCGACCCGCGTTTCTATCACCTCGACACGGCGATCTCGGTACTCGACCCGCTGAAGGACGACGAGAACGCCAACATCGCCTACGTGCCGGCCGCGTTCGATGAGCCGAGCCGCCGCAAGCTCGAGCAGCTCTACCCCGACGCGATCATCGTGAGCGAGGAAGATGCGGGCATCCTCGGTCTCAACTCCATCTCGGACGGCTACAACGTGGTGATCGCCCAGCGCGCGGTCGGCTTCGAGAAGCAGCTGCGCGAGCGCGGCTACAACCCGATCGGCGTCGACCTGTCCGAGCTTCTCCGAGGAGGAGGTGGCGTGAAGTGCTGCACCCTGGAACTTCGTCGGTAGGCGCCGCCGAAGCCCTGCGCCTCGAAGACCAGCACGCCGCGCACAACTACGCGCCGCTTCCGGTGGTGATCGCCTCCGGCAATGGGGCCTGGGTGACGGATGTCGACGGCAACCGCTACCTGGACTGCCTCGCCGCGTACTCCGCCGTGAACTTCGGCCACTCCAACCCGCGGCTCGTCGCGGCCGCGAAGGAGCAGCTCGACCGCATTACGCTGACCAGCCGCGCCTTCCATCACGACCTGCTCGGGCCGTTCGTTACCGAACTCGCCGCGCTCGCCGGCAAAGACCTCGTGCTGCCGATGAACACCGGAGCCGAGGCGGTCGAGACCGGCATCAAGGTCGCACGAGCCTGGGGCTACCGCGTGAAGGGCGTCGTTCCGGATGCGGCGAACATCGTCGTCTTCCACGGCAACTTCCACGGGCGCACGACCACCATCGTGGGATTCAGCGACGATCCGGATGCCCGCAACGGCTTCGGTCCGTTCACTCCGGGTTTCCGATCGGTGCCGTACGGCGACGCTGCGGCGGTCGCTGCCGCGATCGACGCGAACACGGTCGCCGTGCTCGTCGAGCCGATCCAGGGCGAGGCGGGCGTCATCGTGCCGCCCGACGACTTCCTGCCCGAGCTGCGACGAATCTGCACTGATAACCGCGTATTGCTGATCTCGGATGAGGTGCAGTCCGGACTGGGACGCGTCGGCGAGACGTTCGCGAGCTCGCTGTGGGGCGTCGTGCCCGACGTCTACCTGCTGGGCAAAGCGCTCGGCGGCGGCATCATGCCGCTGTCCGCCGTCGTCGCCGACCGAGACGTGCTTGGCGTCCTCCGCCCCGGCGAGCACGGCTCGACATTCGGCGGCAACCCGCTGGCCTGCGCGATCGGACTCGAGGTGATCCGGATGCTCGCCACCGGCGACCCGCAGCGCCGCGCCCGGGAGCTGGGGGAGCGCATGCGGAACCGACTCGACGCCCTCGTCGGGCACGGCGTCACCGCGGTGCGCGGCGCAGGGCTCTGGGCCGGCGTCGACGTCGATCCTGCGATCGGCACCGGACGCGAGCTGGCCGAGCGGATGCTGCGCCGCGGCATCCTCGTCAAGGACACGCACGGTGCGACGATCCGCTTCGCCCCGCCGATCGTCGTCGAGCCGGCCGACCTGGACTGGGCAATGGACGAGTTCGAGGCGGCGCTGCGCGAGTAGTCAGAACTCCGCGACGCGCACGCCCAGCCACTCGCCGAGGTCCGCGATCTCGGCACGCACCATCTCGTCCTCCTCGGGCTCGAACGGGATCAGCTCGTGCACCGCGTTCACCCGCAGCACCTCGTGCTCGCGGTCGACCTCGGCGTCGAGCATGCCCATGAAGACGTCGCCGATCAGGATCGGGTGTGCGAAGAATCCGTACTTGCGCTGCGACTTCGGCTTGAACTGCTCGAGCACGTAGTCGAAGTCGAAGATATCGCGCAGCCGTGGGCGGTCGAAGAGCATCCCGTCGTACGGGCTGAGAAACGCGACCCGGCCGTCGGCGTCGTCGTTCAGCGTCGCCAGTGCCTCGGGGTCCACCCGCCACTTGCTCCGCAGCCCGTCGATCGTGGCCGGCTCGCCTGCCTCACCGACGGGAGTCCACGGCGACTTCTGCTTGGCGATGCCGGCGGCCTGCAGGCGGCGTACGTCGAGCATCCGCGCCGCCTCCTCGACGTCGTATTCGGGCAGATTCTGCGGATAGACACGTTCGGCGAGATCCCAGATGCGGTGCCGCCCCTGCCTGCCGACGATCGCGACCTCGCCCTGCCGCGCGAGGAAGTCGAGCATGTGCGGCACCTGGTTCGGGCCGTACCACCCGCTGTCGGTGTCCCGCGTGACGGCGGCGGTGTCGGGGATGTCGCCGGCCAGGAGAGGACCCTCGGCGCGCAGCCGGGCGAGCACATCCGCTCGGAACTTCGCGTTCGCCTCGAGCCACTGCCTGCTGCTCTCGCGGCGCGGCCACGTGCGCATCGAAGGCAGCATCGCAGGCAGAAGGCTGATCGGCCGGAAGCTCCCGTCGAACTCGAACAGCACTCGGTCCATCTCGACGGCCTTCGTGAGCTGGGCGGACTCGTACGACCAGCCGATCCGCGACCACAGGATGGTGTGCTGTGCCGGCGCGATCGTCGCGGTCGGATCGATCTTGATCGCCCCGAGCTGCTCGGCCACCTCCACGACGTCGCCGGGCCGCTGAGCATCGAGCAGCTGCGCACGCACCGCGATGCGGCGCGCCTCGTCGCGCGTGAGGTGGTGGACCACGCGATCGACCGTACTCCCGGCATCCGACACCGAATTCACCCGGAGCGGCCCGACCGCCGAGAGCGCGCAGAATGGATGCCATGGCCAACGACGTCGATGCCCTGATCTCCCAGCTCACCCTCGAAGAGAAGGCAGCGCTCGTCACCGGCGACGGGTTCTGGCATACCCGGGCGATCGAGCGGCTGGGCATTCCGTCGATCACGCTCAGCGACGGTCCGCACGGCGTGCGGCGGCAACCGCCGGAGCAGGAGAACGGCATCGGCGGCAGCTACCCGGCCACGTGCTTCCCGCCCGCGGTCGGGCTGGGATCGACGTGGGACGTCGAACTCATCGAGCGGGTCGGCGAGGCGCTCGGCGAGGAGTCGAACGCGCTCGACGTGCAGGTGCTGCTCGGTCCCGGCATCAACATCAAGCGGTCGCCGCTGTGCGGGCGCAACTTCGAGTACTTCTCGGAGGATCCGCTGATCGCGGGTTCGCTGGGTGCGGCGCTGATCCGCGGCATCCAGTCCAAGGGGGTCGGAACATCCCTCAAGCACTACGCGGCGAACAGCCAGGAGACCGATCGCTTCCGCGTGAGCGCAGACATGGACGAGCGCACCGCGCGCGAAATCTACCTCGCCGGGTTCGAACGCGCCGTGAAGGATGCCTCACCCGCCACGGTCATGGCCGCCTACAACAAGCTCAACGGCGTGTACGCCACCGAGGACCGCTGGCTGCTCACCGAGGTGCTCCGGAACGAGTGGGGATTCGACGGCGTGGTCGTCTCCGACTGGGGCGCGGTGAACGATCGGGACGCCTCCGTGGCGGCCGGTCTCGACCTCGAGATGCCGGAGTCGGAGGCGGGTCCCGCGGCGATCGTGGCAGCGGTGCGCGGCGGATCGCTGGACGAGGCATCCCTCGACACCGCCGTCCGCAACGTGCTGAAGCTCGTGTTCGACCACGCGCAGCTGAAGGCGGATGCCGGCAGCACCCTCGCCGTGCCCGACGGCCTGGTCGAAGCGCACCACGCGCTCGCACGGGAGGCGGCTTCGCGCGCGGTCGTGCTGCTGAAGAACGACGGAGGCATCCTGCCGCTCTCTTCCGACGCCTCGATCGCGGTGATCGGCGAGTTCGCGCGCAACCCGAGGTACCAGGGCGCAGGCAGCTCGCAGATCGAGCCGACGCGTCTCGACGACGCGCTCACCGAGATCCGTCGCATCGGGGGCTCCGACGTGCCGTTCGCGCCCGGTTTCACGCTCGACGGGAGCGGGGATGCCGGTGAGCTGGTGCGCGAAGCGGTCGCGGTGGCATCGTCCGCCGAGGTCGCCGTCGTGTTCCTCGGACTGCCTTCGGTCGCCGAGTCGGAAGGCTACGACCGGAAGAACATCGACCTCCCGGCCGATCAGGTCGCCTTGCTCGCCGCAGTGGCGCAGGCCAACCCGAACGTCGTGGTCGTGCTCTCGAACGGCTCGGCGGTGCGCGTCTCGAACTGGCAGGGCGGCGCTCGTGCCGTGCTCGAGGGGTGGCTGCTCGGGCAGGCGGGCGGCGGCGCGATCGCAGACATCCTGTTCGGCGTCGCGAATCCCTCTGGTCGGCTCACCGAGACGATTCCGGAGAAGCTCGAAGACAACTCGGCGTTCCTCGACTTCCCCGGCCGCGACGGGCACCTCGGCTACGGCGACGGCGTCTTCGTCGGCTACCGCTGGTACGACGCACGTGAGCTGCCTGTCAGCTACCCGTTCGGGCACGGCCTCTCCTACACCTCGTTCGAGTACTCCGGGCTCTCCATGAGCGTCGAAGGAGCGGATGCCGGCCTCGCCGTGCACGTCTCCGTCACCGTGACCAACACCGGTTCGGTTGCCGGGCGCGAGGTCGTGCAGTTGTACGTGTCGGCCCCGAGCGAGCAGGTGCGCCGGCCACTGAACGAGTTGCGGGGATTCCACGCGGTTCCGCTCGAGCCGGGCGAGAGCCGGGAGGTCTCGTACACGCTCGGGTATCGCGACTTCGCGTATTTCCACCCGGTGCTACGGCGTTGGTACGTCGAGAGCGGACCGGCGCAGATCCTGGTCGGTGCGAGCTCGCGCGACATCCGCGAGCAGGGCGGTGTCGAGCTGCGCGTGAACGAGCCGGTGGTGCCGCTCGACCGGCAGTCGTCCCTGGCGGAGTGGATGAAGCATCCCGGCGGACAGCAGGTGCTCGCCGGACTCATGCAGCAGGCTGCCGCGCAGAACCCCGCGGCAGCCGGCATGTTCCAGAACGAGGAGCTCATCGCGATGATGGGCTCGATGCCGCTGCGTCGCATCGGCCGTTTTCCGGGTATCGGTCTGACCGACGACACGATCGACGCGCTGATCGCGCAGGCGAATTCGGCCGGCTGACCAAGTTCGGGGTGCCCACACGGCCGATCGGGTGATGGTGCGGCGCCGCGGTCCGGCCGGGGCGCCGAACACAGGGGCATAGCCTGAGGGCATGAGTGCGGACGCGGGGGCGCCGACCGACACGACGCGAAACGAACACGGGAAGACCTTTTTCGGGCAGCCGAGATCGCTCGCCAACATCTTCGGGGTGGAGATGTGGGAGCGGTTCTCGTTCTACGGGATGCAGGGAATCCTGCTGCTCTACCTCTACTTCTCCGTCGCCGACGGCGGCCTCGCCATGCCCAAGCCGGTCGCCGCCGGCATCGTCGGCGCATACGGCGGAGCGGTGTACCTCTCGACGATCATCGGCGCGTGGGTCGCGGACCGACTGCTCGGCTCGGAGCGCGTGCTGTTCTACAGCGCGATCGTCATCATGTGCGGCCACCTCTCGCTCGCGATCCTGCCCGGGTACGTCGGACTCGGGGTGGGCCTCATCCTCATCGCGGTGGGCTCCGGCGGGTTGAAGGCGAACGCGACGACCGTGGTCGGAACGCTGTACGGCGAGCACGATCCGCGACGGGATGCCGGTTTCTCGATCTTCTATCTGGGCATCAACCTGGGTGCGTTCTTCGGTCCGTTGCTCACCGGGTTGCTGCAGTCGACGATCGGCTTCCACTACGGGTTCGGGCTCGCCGCCCTCGGAATGGCGATCGGACTCGTGCAGTACTCGTTCGGACGCAAGCGGCTACCGGACGAAGCACGCAAGGTCTCCAATCCGCTGCCCCGGTCGAAGTTCGTGCTCTGGGTCTGCATCGCCATCGCCGGCGTCATCGTCATCGTTCTGCTCACGCTGGTGGGCGTCATCCAGGCCACCAACCTGTCGATCGTCGTCATCGTGGTCACGCTCGCCGCGGCCATCGGCTACTTCGTGGTCATCCTTTCGAGCAGGTTGACGGATGTCGAGCGTCACCGCGTCTACGCGTTCATCCCGCTCTTCATCGCCAGCGCCGCATTCTGGTCGCTGTACCAGCAGCAGTTCACGGTGCTCACCTTCTACTCCGACAATCGCCTGAACCGCGACCTCTTCGGCTGGACGTTCCCGATCTCGTGGGTGCAGTCCATCAACCCGATCTTCATCATCATCTTGAGCGGTGTCTTCGCGGCGATCTGGACGAGGCTCGGGGAGCGCCAGCCGTCCACGCCGCTGAAGTTCGCGGGCGGCACGGTCGTGATGGGCGTCGCGTTCCTGCTCTTCCTGCCTTTCGCCGGAGGCGGCAAGAACAGCACACCGCTCCTGGCGATGGTGGGCATCCTCTTCGTGTTCACCGTCGCGGAGCTGCTGCTCTCGCCGGTTGGACTGTCCGTGTCGACGAAGCTCGCCCCGGCACGGTTCCATGCTCAGATGGTGGCGCTGTTCTTCCTCTCCGTGGCGCTCGGCACGGCGCTCAGCGGACAGCTCGCCGAGCTCTACTCGCCGAAGACGGAGGGCGTCTACTTCGGCTTGCTCGGAGCCATCGCGATCGCCATCGGCGTGGTGCTCGGGCTGATCTCGCCATGGCTGAGACGGCTGATGCGCGGCGTGCGCTGAGAGATCAGCCGCCGAGAACGCCGAGCTGCACCAGGAACCAGATCGAGACGGCGGTGCCCGCGGCAAGGGCCGAACCACCGGTGATGATCCCGGTCAGCGCGGATGCTCGCGGCCGGCCGCCGAGATAGCCGACGATGCCGAGCCCGATCGCGACGAATGCCGGAATCCACGCGGCGAGGCTGAGGCCGGGGACAACCGCGAACACGGCGGCGACGATTCCGACGATCATCGCAATCAGGCCGAACTTCGCCCGGGGGTTCACCGCCGGCTGCGGCGGTGCGCCCATGCTCAATGCCCAGCGGATGCTCGCAGCGTCGGCAGCGTCTGCGTGCGGCGCGTCGGGGATCGGCGCGGTCGCGGCGATCGGCGCTTGCGCTGCGTGGGGCGATGAATAGGGGGCCGCGTACTGCGCGTCCGAGTACACGGGCGGGGTCGCCGGGGGAGCGTAGGCAGGCGGGCCTTGCTGCGGCGCGGATGGCGGCGCATATGAGAGTTCAGTGCCGACCGGCCGCATGATCGTGGAGGCCTCGACGTCGGATGCCACCGGCATCCCCTGCTGGGGAGCGACACGGTGGGCTGCTCGCGAGATGCCGGTCCACTCCGCGCCTGACCAGTAGAGCTCCTCCGCGTCGTTCCACGGATTCGGGTACCAACCCGCCGGAATCTCTGCAGCCATGCGACGAATGATAACCGCGCGCGGCGATGGAGCCGATGGGGACCGGTCACCGGGCGAGGCGCATCCACCGATGGGGGCAGGGTACGTTCGAGTCCATGAGAATCTCGGTGACCGGATGCGGCTACCTGGGTGCCGTGCATGCGGCGGCGATGGCCCAACTTGGCCACGACGTTGTGGGCATCGACATCGACGAGGCGAAGATCGCGGGCCTCTCCGTCGGGCAGCCGCCGTTCTTCGAGCCGGACCTGTCCGATCTGCTGACGGAGTCGATCGCCTCGGGTCGGCTGCGGTTCACGACCGACACGAGCGCGGCATCCGAAGCGACGGTGCACTTCGTCGCGGTCGGCACGCCTCAGGCGCGGGAGGGCAATGCTGCCGACATGCGGTACGTCGACGCCGCCGTGGATGCGCTGCTCCCGTACCTGGCGCCCGCGCACGTGGTCGTCGGCAAGAGCACGGTACCGGTCGGCACCTCGGCGCGGCTCGCCGAGCGCATCCGGCCGACGGGCGCGCGGCTGCTGTGGAACCCCGAGTTCCTCCGCGAGGGCTACGCCGTGCGCGACACCGTGGAGCCCGACCGGCTGGTGTACGGCGTGGAGGCGGGAGACGAGACATCCGTCGCGGTGCTCGACGAGGTGTACGCGCACGCGCTCGAGCGCGGAACGCCGCGCATGGTCACCGACTTCGCGACGGCCGAACTTGTGAAGGTCGCCGCGAACGCCTACCTTGCCACGAAGATCTCGTTCATCAACGCCATGTCCGAGATCGCCGAGGCGACCGGAGCGGATGTGACGCAGCTGGCTGACGCCCTCGGCTACGACAACCGCATCGGCCGCAAGTTCTTGAACGCGGGCGTCGGGTTCGGCGGCGGATGCCTGCCCAAAGACATCCGCGCGTTCTCGGCTCGTGCAGACGAGCTGGGACGCAGCGAGTCGCTGGCGTTCCTCAAGGAGGTCGACGCGATCAATCTCCGCAGGCGCCAGCGCGTGGTCGACCTCGCAACAGGCGAGCTGGGCGGATCGGTCGTCGGACGCAAGGTCGCGGTGCTCGGCGTCACGTTCAAGCCGCACTCGGACGACGTGCGTGACTCCCCGGCGCTCGACGTCGCCGTGGCGCTCAAGGGGCTGGGTGCGAACGTGGTCGCGACCGACCCGAGGGGGGTGGCGAACGCGCGCGCGAGGCATCCGCAGCTCGACTACGCGGAAGACACGACGGACGCCCTGCTGGACGCCGACCTCGTCATCCTCGTCACGGAGTGGCCCGAGTACACCGGGCTCGACCCGGTCGCCACGCGTGACCTCGTGGCGCAGCCGATCGTGATCGACGGCCGCAACGCGCTCGACCGCGACGTGTGGATCGCCGCCGGTTGGCGCTACCGCGGCATGGGTCGTAGCTGACGGGCGGGCGCAGCCCAATATCCTGGTGGGATGTTCACCGATCTCCCCGAGCACGAACTCCGCACGTACGCCAGCGAACAGCGTGAGCCCGACGACTTCGACGCATTCTGGACCGAGACCCTCGACGACGCCCGCTCCTTTCCGCTCGGCGTCGAGCTGACACGAGTCGACACCGGGCTCACCTCGATCGACCTCTACGACGTGACATTCAACGGATTCCACGGGCAGCCGATCAAGGCATGGCTGCGTGTGCCGGCTGGAGCAGCAGCACCGCTGCCAACGATCGTGCAGTACCAGGGCTACGGCGGCGGGCGCGGGCACGCACTGGAGAACCTGCTGTGGGCATCCGCCGGATTCGCCCACTTCTTCATGGACACCCGCGGTCAGGGATCCAGCTGGGGTCTCGGTGACACGTTCGACCCGGACGGCAGCGGTCCGTCGGTTCCCGGCGTGATGACGCGCGGCATCGAGAGCCCGTACACGTACTATTACCGTCGCCTGTTCACGGATGCCGTGCGTGCCGTCGAGGCGGCCCGCTCGCTGCAGATCGTCGATTCCGACCGGGTCGTCGTCGCGGGTACCAGCCAGGGCGGCGGCATCACGCTCGCGGTCGCCGGGCTCGTGCCCGATGTGGCGGCCGCGTTCCCGCGCGTGCCGTTCCTGTGCGACTTTCCGCGGGCATCCGTGATCACCGACAACATGCCGTACAAGGAGATCGGCCACTACCTCGCGGTGCACCGCGACCGGGTCGCCGCGGTGCACTCCGTGCTCGGCTACTTCGACGGCGTCAACTTCGCGAAGCGCGCTAAGGCTCCCGCCTGGTTCTCGACCGCGCTGATGGATGCCACCTGCCCGCCCTCGACCGTGTTCGGGGCGTTCAACGCCTACACCGGGGCATCCAAGGAGATCGTCGTCTGGCCGTACAACGGCCACGAGGGCGGCCAGCTGGAAGACGAGCAGCGCATGCTCGCCACGCTTCGCACGTTGTTCTGATCGGTGACTCAGGTCGCCGGATGCGCCGGCCCCGCATGCAGCGGAGCCTCTAGCAGCACGGTTCCTGTGTCGAGGGCACGTAACTCGATGCGCTCGATGTTCCGCACCGGGATCGCGGTCGAGTCGGTCGTGCGCACGACGTCGCCGGGACCGGCGGACCACGTAGCGACCCGGTCGGTCGTGCCATCGCGCGCGACGACCCAGAGCCCGTAGTCCCAGCGCGACGTTCCACCGGGGTAGGGAGCCCAGCTCGAGTCCGCCTTCCACGCGCAGACCATGCCGATAGAGGTGCCCCACTTCTTCGAGGTGAGCGTCACCCGAGCCGTCAGAGGGCTGGAGGATGCGCTCCCCACCTGATGCAGGCTCGTCGCGACGGATGCAGCAGGCGGCGCGCTCACCACGGTGGGCACGACGAGCGCGATCGCGGCTGCAACAGCGGCGGCGGCGACGATCGCACCCGCCAGCGACCAGCGCCGCACCCGCCTGCGGTGCCGCACGCGGTGCAGGAGCGCCGGCACGAGGTCGGGCGGGGCGAGGTCCGGTGCCGGGGCCGCTCCATCGGCATCCGTCGACGGCGCCGGCAGCAGGGCAAGGGCTTCGTCGCGCGGAAGTGCACCGAGCAGCCCGGGCACTCCGGCAAGCTCGCGAAGAGCCGACGAGCAGACCTGGCAGCTTGCGAGGTGCTCTTCGTACGCACGTCGATCCACGGGGGAGAGCGCACCGAGCAGGTAGGCGGCATCCCACTCCGCGAAGCGTTCGTGGTCGTGGTGAGGCTCGCGGTCCGGCGTCTCGTGGTCGTTCATCGGGTCACCCCCTTCTCCTGCAGGGCCAGCCGCAGCGCACGGAGCCCGTAGTGCATGCGCGACTTCACGGTTCCTTCCGGAATGCTCAGCTCTCGCGCGATCTCCGCCGTGGAGCGCCCGCCGTAGTAGGCGTGCACGATGACGGCGCGATGCTCCTGAGACAACGACGTGAGCGCGTCCGCGATCAGCCATGCGTCGAGCCGGGCGTCCGTGTCGTCGGGTGCCGGGGCATCCGGGAGCACGTCAGTCGTCACCTCGTGCGTGTGCCGCGCGCTGCGCACGCCGTCGATCACCAGGTTGCGCGCCACAGTGAACAGCCAGGCCCGAGCGGATGCCTCGCTCTGGTCAAGCACGCTCGGCTTGCGCCAGGCGCGCAGCAGCGTCTCCTGCACGATGTCGTCAGCCTGTGCGGTGTCGCCGGTGAGCGAGACCACGTACCTCCAGAGCGCGGGCGCGTGCTCGTCGTGCAGAGCACGAAGCAGTGCCGCGTCATCCGCGCTCATGTCGCCTCCGTGTACATTCTCCGCCGCGCGTGCGCCGGCGCGAGGCGGGTCACAGGAGACACGAGGTGCGACCACGTTCGGTTCAACGCTCCGGCGCCAAGCTCATCCATCGGAGCGTGAACTACGTTGCACGGCTATGGACTCGTACACGTTCCTGGGCCTGCCGCTGCACATCCTGCTGGTGCACGTGGTCGTGGTGCTGACACCGCTGACCGCGCTCGCCGTTCTGCTGCACGCGCTGTGGCCGGCTGCTGCCCGCCGGCTCGGGGTCGTCACGCCGCTCGCCGCCCTCGTGGTGCTCGTGCTCACGCCGGTCACGGTGAACGCCGGTGAGGCGCTCGAGGCCGCCACGGGCGTCACGCCGGCCATCCAGAAGCACGCCGACCTCGGCAATACCCTGCTCGGGTGGGTCATCCCGCTGTTCGTCGTCGCGCTCATCGAGTGGCTGTGGACAAGGTTCGGCGAACGGATGCTCGAGGGACGGATGACGGGCACGGCTCTCGTGGGCATCCGCATTCTGATCGGCATCGCCGCCGTCGTCGTCGCGGTCGGATCGGTGATCGACATCGTGCTCATCGGCGACGCCGGGGCCCGTGCCGTCTGGGGGCCGCTCCTGCAGAGCCGAAAGTCCTGAGGGCACTCACAGGGGTCAAAGATGCTGCTTGACCCTCACACGGTGTCAGGCGGCAGAACGGTGGTATCCGCTCCTCGACCGAAGGACCACCGATGACCGACTACGCCACCCACACGAACGCCGCCTACGTGACTCACAGCGTCTGTTCCGACCCCGGCCCGCTGCGTGACTGGCTGGCGGATGCCCCGCGTACCGTCGCCGGCATCCGTCGCCTCGCCAGCACGCTGATCTTCCACTACCGGGCGTCGGGCGATCCAACGGAACTGGGCTTCGAGCCGGAACGCCTCGACGAGATCGACCTGCGCTACGCGGACGCCATCCTCGGTCGTGCACGTGAGCTGCTGCCCGGATCCATCACCGACCAGCGCGGCGACTTCGAGCGTGTGCTCGGATGCTGCCGTGACTTCACGCTCCTCTTCGTTGCGCTCGCGCGGGAGGCCCGAATCCCGAGCCGGATGCGCATCGGGTTCGGCGGCTATCTGATGCGGGGCTGGTGGCTAGACCACGTGATCGCAGAGGTGTGGGATTCCGCAGCCGGGCGCTGGGCGCTCGTCGAACCGCAGCTGCCGGAGGGCTTCCCCGACCAGGAGACAGGGTCGCCGCTGGACCTGCTCGACGTTCCACGCGACCGTTTCCTCGTGGGAGCGGATGCCTGGCACGCCGCCCGCACCGGCGCCATCGATCCGAAGCGATTCGTCGTCGATCCGTCGAACCCGATCGTCTTCCTGCGATCGTTGCCCTACCTCGCGCACAACCTCGTGATGGATCTCTCTGCGGTGAACGGGCGCGAGCCGCTGCTCTGGGACGCCTGGAGCTTTCTCGAGCGTTTCACCGATCCGAACCTCGGCACGGCCGAATTGTCTCGGGACGAGATCGCCGCGCTCGACGACCTCGCGGCGGCGCTCGCCGCAGCGACCGACCCGGGAACGGATCCCGAGACGTCGGCGGTCGAGGCCGCCGCGGTGGCGAACGCGAGCGGATTCGGCATACCCGCCATCGTGCTGACGCTCTCGCCCTACGGACGACCGCCGCGCCGTACGGCGCTGCGTCCTGACCGGCTCGCGGCTTAGGGTTCGGCACCCGCCGCCCACGGCTACCGCGGCTTGGACGCTACTTCTTCGTGCCTGCCGCCGCCTTCGATGCAGACGTCGGGCGGGACCGCGATGACGTGGCGCGTGGACGCACGGGTGCGGCTTCGGCGGCCAGCGCAGCGTCACGGTGCACCGGCATGAGCCGGGTCAGCTGCGTGACGTGCGACGGGTTCAGCTCCTCGAGACTCGAGACACCGAGCAGGCGCATGGTGCGCACGAGCTGCGTGCGGAGGATGTCGATGGTCTTGTCGACTCCCTCGCGTCCGCCGGCCATCAGTCCGTACAGATACGCGCGGCCGATCAGCGTGAACTTCGCGCCGAGCGCGACGGATGCCACGATATCGGCACCGTTCATGATTCCGGTGTCGACCATGACCGTGGCATCCTTGCCGACCTCGCGCACGACATCCGGCAGCAGCCAGAACGGTACAGGCGCCCGGTCGAGCTGGCGCCCGCCGTGGTTGGAGAGCACGATCCCGTCGACGCCGAGGTCGATCAGGCGCTTCGAGTCCTCGACGTTCTGCACACCCTTGATCACGATCTTCCCCGGCCATATGCCGCGGATCGTGGCGAGATCGTCGTAGCTGATCGTCGGATCCATCGCGGCGTCGAGGAGATCACCGACCGTGCCGCCCGTGGACGAGAGCGACGCGAACTCCAGAGGCGGCGTCGTGAGGAAGTCGATCCACCACCACGGGCGCGGAATCGCGTTCACGATCGTGCGCAGCGTCAGGGCCGGTGGAATGGAGAACCCGTTGCGCTTGTCGCGCAGCCGGGCCCCGGCGATCGGCGTGTCGACGGTGAACATGAGCGTGTCGAAGCCGGCGGCCGCTGCTCGACGTGCCAGCCCGTAGGAGATTTCGCGGTCGCGCATCACGTACAGCTGGAACCAGTTGCGTCCGGTTCGGTTCGCCGCCTTGACGTCCTCGATCGAGGTGGTTCCCAGCGTCGAGAGCGTGAATGGGATGCCCGCAGCGCCGGCGGCCGATGCTCCCGCGATCTCCCCCTCGGTCTGCATCAGGCGCGTGAATCCGGTGGGGGCGATGCCGAACGGCAAAGCGGACGGGCCACCGAGAATCTGGCAGGTGGTGTCGACATCCACCGCCGGGCGCAGGATGCCCGGGTGGAACTCCACATCCTCGAACGCCTGCCGTGCCCTCGACAGGCTGATCTCGCCCTCGGCGGAGCCGTCGGTGTAGTCGAACGCCGCCTTCGGCGTGCGCCGTTGCGCGATGCGGCGCAGATCCTGAATCGTCAGCGCCGAGTCGAGCCGCCGCTTCTTCGCGTTCAGTTGCGGTTTCTTGAACTGCATGAGGGCGGCGAGTTCGCGCACCTGCGGCAGCTGTCGTTGCACCATGTGTGTCTCCTTCGATCTCGTGGCGGGACGTCTACGTCATCGGGACGTCAAGAAATGCGGCGAGCGTCATCGCGTCTTCGCACTTTCCGACTTCTCGACGGGAACCCTGTCGTGGGTGATGCGGGACTCGGCGTAATGTTCGCGACTACGCCGCTCAACTGGCGCAATCGGCTCGGCAGAACGAGCGGGCTCGTTCTGCTCTCGCCTCAATTGCCAGTAGCCGGCGACGTGGGCGTGCACGCGGCGCGCGGCATCCGTCGCGTCCCCGTCGCGGATCGCCTGCACGATGCCCCGGTGCTCCGCACGCAGCCTCGCCGACGTCGCCCACCACGAGGGCAGGTTGGGCACGGCCTGCAGCACGTAGCCCTCGATGGAGTCGCGGAGCCCCGCCATGGTGGCGCTCAGCACCGTGTTACCGGATGCCTCGGCCAGGGCCACGTGGAATCTCGCGTCGAGTGCGAGGAACTCCGCGGGCTCGAGGTCGGGCACATCCATGGCGTCCAGGAGAGCGGATGCCCGTGTCAGGTTCACCGCAGGGGGTTGATCCTCTTCTTCCGCGGGTTGATCCTGTCGGAACCAGGCACTCGCCCGTGCCTGCGCCCGCGCGAGATGCGCGGCGATCGCCGGCTCGATAACGAGCCGCGCCTCGACCACGTCAGCCACCGGGAATCCCTGTGCTGCGACGTGCAGGCGCATGACGGCGCTCATGCCGCCGTCCGGCGAGGCGACGATGATCGCGCCGGCGTTCGGTCCGCTTCCGGTCGCCGTGCGCACGAGCCCGAGCACCTCGAGCACCCGGATCGCCTCGCGCACCGACGAGCGCGCGACGCCGACATCCGCGGCGAGCTGCCGCTCCGGGGGAAGGTGATCGCCTGGCCGCAACTCGCCGCTGAGGAGCCTGGACTCGATGTGCTCGAGGGCGAGCCTCCACGCACGAGAGGCTGGCGGCGCGGCTTCCGCCGTGGCGGCATCCGGCTCGCGCAACTCCGCCATGGGCGCCTCCTGTGGTCTGACCACAGAAGCGTAGCACTGTGGTCCGACCACACAATCCCGTGCATGACGGCACGTGACGTCGCGGAATGCAACCACGCGACCCGCGTTGCATCGTAGAGAACCATTGCCGCACCCCACGAAGGAGAATCCATGTCTGCACCGCGCACCCGCATCGGCTCATCCGACCTCGACGTCTACCCGCTCTCGCTCGGCGGCAACGTCTTCGGCTGGACCGCCGACGACGACCAGTCCTTCGCGGTGCTGGATGCGTACGCGGATGCCGGAGGGAACTTCATCGACACCGCCGACGGTTACTCGCACTGGGTGGCAGGCAACCACGGCGGGGAAAGCGAGCGCACGATCGGTCGCTGGCTGGCCCGCCGTTCCGACCGCGACTCGTTCGTGATCGCCACGAAGGTGAGCACGCATCCGGACTTCAAGGGGCTCGCCCCGAGCAACATCAAGGCCGCTGCGGATGCCTCGCTCGGCCGCCTGCAGGTCGACCATCTCGACCTGTACTACGCGCACTTCGACGACCCGGCGATCCCGCTGGCGGACACGGTCGGCGCGCTCTCCGAACTGGTGGATGCCGGCAAGGTGCGCGCCATCGGAATCTCGAACTACACACCGGAGCGCATCGACGAGTGGTTCGACGTCACCGAGCGTGACGGCCTGCACCGCGCGGTCGCGCTGCAGCCGCACTACAACCTGGTCGAGCGCGACTTCGAGAACGCACTGCGCGAGCGAGCGGAGCGCTTCGGGCTCGGCGTGGTTCCGTACTACGCGCTGGCGAGTGGCTTCCTCACCGGCAAGTACCGCGACGGGGTGGACGTCGACAGCGCTCGCGCTGCCGGCGCGGTGAAGTACCTCGACGATCGGGGACGCCGCGTGCTCGACACGCTCGATGACGTCGCTGCCGCGCACGGCGCATCCGTCGCGGCCGTTGCGCTCGCCTGGCTGCGCGAGCAGCCGACGGTCGTCGCGCCCATCGCGAGTGCACGCACCGTCGACCAGCTGACTGCTCTGCTCGAGTCCGTCAGCCTGCAGCTGACCGGCGATGAACTCGCGGCGCTGAGCGAGGCATCCTCTGGCGAGGACGCGGCGGCAGCATAGCGGCGCTCGCCGCCCCTACGTGCGGAGCACGACGTTCAGGGGCGGCTCGCCTGCGAGCATCCGCTCGATCTGACGACGCAGCAATCGGGCCATGCGCGGCAGCATCGCGCTCGAGGCGCCCCCGACGTGCGGCGAGATCAGCACGTTCGGCAGCGCGAACAGCGGATGCCCGTGCGGCAGCGGCTCCGGATCGGTCACGTCGAGCGCGAATCGCACCCGGCCCGCCGTCGCGTGCTTGAGTACGGCATCCGTGTCGGCAACGGCGCCGCGTGCGACGTTCACGACGAGGGCGCCGTCAGGGAGTGCGGAGAGGAACGCGTCGTCGACGAGGTGGCGGGTGGCATCCGTCAGCGGGGTTCCGATCACGACGATGTCCGCGGCTGGCAACAGCGCGGGAAGCTCATCGATGCCGTGGATGTGCAGATCGCCCTCGTCGCGGGCGCGCGATGCAACGCGCGTGATCTCGACCTCGAACCCGGCCAGTCGTGCCTCGACGGCCTTCCCCACTCCGCCGTAGCCCACGATGAGCACGCGACGGTCGGCGAGGCTCGCCAGGCGTTCGGGCGCCCACTCACCGCGTTCGGCGGCGCGCACGAAGTCTGGAATGCCACGCTGCGCGGCGAGCATGAGGGCGAGTGCGAGCTCGGCGGTGGACGTCTCGTGCACGCTGGCAGCGTTCGCGAACACGAAGCCGGCGGGCAGTACGGAGGCGACGCCGTCGTATCCGATGGACTGGCTCTGCACGAGCTCGGCACGTACGCCCTCGAGTGCTGCGAGAACCGCGATGCCGCCCATGTACGGGGGCACGACGATGTCGAAGTGGTCGCGCGGCTGCGGTGATTTCAGGTCCCACTGCACGAACTCGACGCCCTGCGGCGAGGGCCCGGGCAGTGCCTCGTAGGTGTTCAGCAGGGCGGATCCGGGAACGCTGACGACGATGCTCACGCTTCGACCCTAAGCGCTGCTGCGGAGTGGCGGATGCCGGCTGGACCAGGCCGCCCGAGGATGCAGCGCGCTGTTTCCGGCGCGTGCGTCGGTGAAGACACCCGCTGGATCGATTCACGGAATAGGCCGCTGATCGGCGGGTTTGTCCACATGTCTGCCCCTGAAGGGGGACTTGTTGCCAAGCAGGGCTTGACGTCGCCGGGGGGCATCGCTATATATTGAAACCATTCAATTTCGGGAAAGCGTTTTCCGGAGTGCGTCAGCGTGATCTGACCGCGATCCCACAAGGGAGCGGCTCGATCGGAACCGGCGCACGCGGCGCGATTCGGCGTGCGCGCGGAGCGATCTGCGGGTGCCGTATTCGCCGTGCATTCCGGAACCGGCAATGAGCAAGGAGGCTCAGGTGGCAGTGCGTCGTTCCATCTCAGAAACAGAACTTCCGAAGGACTTCCGCGGTGGGGCCGCCGTTCCGAAAGGAGCGAATGCGGGTGCGCATGCGAACTGGAGTCGCCGCACGGCGCTCGCCGGTCTCGGCGGCGCCGCCGTGCTCGCCGGGGTCGCGCTGACCGGCACAGCTGCCAACGCCGCTGAACCGGATGATCACAGCACGGGCGACGTGACCTCGAAAGACCTGGGCATCGCCAACGTGTGCGACTTCGGTGCACGGGGCGACGGCAAGACCGACGACACGAAGGCGTTCCAGTCCGCACTCGACACCGTCGCGAAGTCCGGCTCCGTGGTCGTGGTCGTGCCGCCGGGAACGTACCCGATCTCGGCGACGCTGAACGCGACAGGTCCGGTGCGCCTCGTCGGTCTCGGCGGCTGGTCGAGCAGCGAGCTCGTGATCGCGGATGCCGTGACCACCGGGATCAGCCTGAAGCAGGCATCCACCGCCAACGTCTACCCGGGGCCCGCGCTGCAGCTCATCGACCTGTCGTTCTCGTACGCCGGCACCGGGAGCGTCGTCGTGCTCGACGAGAGCGCGCTGCACTCGCCGTTCCAAGACACTCTCATCTCCGGATGCCGGTTCTTCCTCGGCGCGGACGGCACCGCGATCTCCAGCATCAACCAGCGCTCGCTGATGGTGACCGAATGCCAGTTCCTCGGGGCGCACTCCGGGCAGGGCACAGCGATCCGGCTCGACGACTCCGACAACACGACGATCCAGCAGAACGTCTTCTACCACCTGGGCTACTGCGTCTACGGGGTGCGCGGCGCGAACCGCACCTACGACGCCGGGATCATCATCATGACGAACAGCATGTCGAGCTTCAACGAGGGCATCTACCTCGACGGCTGGGAGACCGTGCAGGCGATCGGCAACATGATCGACGGCTGCGCGACCAGTTGCATCCACATGATCGACGGCTACCACTCGATCATCTCGAACAACTACCTCGGAGTCACCGCCGGCAGCGGCCTGCTGCTGGAGACCAAGAGCCCGTACGGCGTGAAGTTCGAGGGTCAGGTGCAGTTCACGAGCAACTACTTCAACTGCTACCAGGCCGGCGGTCCGGCGCCGATCCTGCTGAACGGGGTCAGCGCCCAGAGGCCGATCGACCAGGTGAACATCGTCGACAACATCGTCAACGGCCACCCGCAGCCGGCCGTGCAGCTGAACAACGCCCAGAACGTGCGGGTCAGCGGTAACACGTTCCGCGGGCAGGCATCCGGACTCGTCTCGATCATCGACAAGACCCCTGGCAAGAACTACATCTACGACAACATCGTCGACGGCGACATCCAGGCCGACGGCGACATGCTGCGCGACAACTGGACCCTCGCGGCATACCCGTCGTAGGCACCGGAAGGCAACACCGAACGGATGCGAAGGAGCATGCCATGACGATAGGTCGCGCGAACGAGGGCGGCGGCACCGCCCGGCGCGAGATGTCCGGACTGGCGCAGCTGGCCTACACGGCCTGCGGCGCGGTCACCTGGATGGCCGCACTGAACCTGGCCTGGTTCGCCGGCACCCTGCTCGGCGGCGTCGTGCTCGGTGCAGGTCCCGCCACAGCGGCAGCGCACACGCTCGCCCGGCGGCGGATGCGTGGAGACGGCATCCGTTTCGTGCGCGACTTCTGGGCGGAGTACCGGGGGCAGTGGCGCACGGCGAACCTCGTCTTCGCGCCGGTCGTCGTGGTCGTCGCCTCGCTGCTGTTCAGCTGGGCGTACGCGCTCGACTCGCACGCACCGTGGCCGTTCGTGGTCGTGCTCGTCGTCGCCACCGTGCTCGTCGTCGGTGCAGGCGGCGTGCTCGGGCCCATGTACGCGCACTACGACCTGCCGTGGCGGCGCTACGTGCCCACCGCGCTGCGGTTCGCCGTCGCGATGCCGTGGACCTTGGTGCTGCTCGCGGCGCTCGCCGGCGTCATCGTGCTCGCCACGGCGATCGTGCCAGCGCTGTTCTGGTTCGTCTCGATCGGCGCCTGGATCTATCTCGACACCGCGCTCTGCCTCGCCCTCTTCGCCGCGAACGACGCGCGGCTGGAGCAGGCAGAGGCATCCTCCCAACCCACCAACTGACACCGCAAAAGGAGTCCAACCATGAAGATCACTCGCAGAAGAACGGTGCTGGCATCCGCCGCAGCACTGTGCGCCACCGCGCTGGCGCTGACCGGCTGCACCGCCTCGACGCCGAAGTCGACGACGGCGACGGCGGCCAAGTTCTCCACCCTCACCGTCATGGCGCCCTACCTGAGCACACAGGCGCCGCCCGCCGACAACCCGGTGGGCACGGCGCTCGACAAGGTGATCGGCACCAAGCTCGACGTGACCTGGGTGCCTAACTCGTCATACGGCGACAAGACGAACATCACGCTGGCGGGCAGCGACATCCCCGACGTGATGGTCATCCAGGGCAAGGACTCCGGCTTCGTCAGCAACGCCGAGGCCGGTGCATTCTGGGACCTCACCGACTACCTGAAGGACTACCCGAACCTCAAGACGAACGAGCCGGCCGTGCAGCAAGCATCCAGCATCAACGGCAAGGTCTACGGCATCTTCCGCGCTCGTGACGTGATGCGCACGTCGGTCATGGTGCGCAAGGACTGGCTGAAGAAGCTCGGTCTCGCGATGCCGAAAACCACGGCGGATCTGCTCAAGGTGGCCAAGGCGTTCACCGACGATGACCCGGACGGCGACGGCAAGAAGGACACGTACGGCGTCGTGATTCCGAAGTGGCCCGGCGGCTTCGCCACCAACAGCCCGTACGACGCCATCGAGACGTGGTACGGCGCGGGCAACGACTGGTACAAGACCGGGGGCAAGCTCGAGCCGAGCTTCACGAATCCCAAGTGGATCGACGCGCTGAGCTACGAGAAGAAGCTCGTGCCGTACATGAACCCCGACTACGCGACGCTCGACTCGGTGAACTGGAACCAGCCGTTCCTCACCGGCAAGGGCGGAATCATCATCGACACGTATTCGCGTGCCCGCCAGATCGACAAGCTGCTGGCGCAGCAGGACCCGAACACCTACCAGAACATGGTGCAGGTCACCGGCAACCTGGTCGGTCCGAGCGGAACGATGTACGCCCTGCCGACTCCCGGGTACTCGGGCTTCCTCGCCATTCCGAAGTCGTCGGTGAAGACGGTCTCGCAGCTCAAGGGCGTGCTGTCGATCCTCAACAAGATGAACTCGAAGCAGGCCCAGATCATCATGAACAACGGGCTCGAGGGTCAGAACTTCACGGTCAAGGACGGGCGAGCGGTAGCCATCACCAGCCCTGACGCGACGAACCTGCAGAACATCGTCGCGAGCTACGCGCAGCTGGGCACGAACGTGAACGGCTCGAAGTTCTATCCGCCGGCGCAGGCGAATGCGTACGACCAGCAGGTGTATGACGCCGAGCAGGCCACGATGGCGGCAGACACCAAGCACGCGGTGTACAACCCCGCGGCCGCCTTCGTGTCGAAGACGTACACGCAGGAGGGCGCCACGCTCGACAACATCATCGTCGACGCGCGCCTCAAGTACATCTCCGGACAGATCAGTCTCGACCAGCTCAAGGCGGCCATCCAGCAGTGGAAGACCAGCGGCGGCTCGCAGGTGGTCTCTGAGATCAACGCCCTCTACAAGAAGTCCAAGAAGTAGCCCGATTCGGGTGGCGGGCCGGTGTGATCCGGCCCGCCACCCCGGACGAAACACGAGGCACACGATGTCGATACAGAAGCTCGACACGGCCACCGAGTCTCTGCTGGTGCATGAGACCGGCAGCCTGGTCAGATCCCCACGACCCCGCCGGTGGCTGGCCACCCTGAACCGCTACAAGTGGTTCTACCTGATGCTCCTGCCGGGCGTCGCCTACTTCGCGATCTTCCGCTACGCGCCCATGGGCGGTGCGATCATCGCGTTCAAGAACTACGTGCCGTTCCTCGGCATCTTCGGAAGCCAGTGGGCCGGATGGCAGCAGTTCGAGCAGCTGTTCGGCGGGCCCGACTTCGCGCGCATCCTCTCCAACACGCTGATCCTCGCGGCGCTGAACCTCTTCATCTGCTTCCCGCTGACGATCGTCGTCGCGCTGCTGCTGAACGAGTTGCGGCTGACGGTGCTCAAGCGGTCGGTGCAGACGCTGATCTACATTCCGCACTTCCTCGCCTGGACGATCGTGGCGGCGCTGACGTACCTTCTGTTCGCTCAGGGTTCCGGGGTGCTCTTCAACTTCTTCAATGGTGTCTTCGGCACCCACGTCGACTTCCTGACCTCGCCCGGATGGTTCCGGCCGCTGATCATCCTGCAGAGCATCTGGAAGAGCACCGGATGGGGCACGATCATCTACCTGGCGGCGCTCGCCGGGGTCGATCCGAACCAGTACGAGGCCGCCGTGATCGACGGCGCCGGCCGGTGGAGCCGGATGTGGCACGTCACCCTGCCCGCCATCCGCGGAACGATCGTCGTGATGCTGATCCTCTCGATGGGGTCGATCCTCAACACCGGGTTCGAGCAGATCTACCTGATGACGAACTCGCTCAACCGCGGCGTTGCGGATGTCTTCGACACCTACGTCTACTTCGTCGGCATCTCGCAGGGCTCCTACAGCTACGCCACGGCCGTCGGCCTCTTCAAGGCGATCGTCGGCGTCATCCTCATCGGCGGCGCCAACTGGATCGCCAAGCGACTCGGACAGGACGGGATCTTCTGATGACCACGGCAACCCGTGCGCTCACCACCGTGAGCACGTCCCGGCGGCGGCGCAGAGTCAAGGCGGAGCGCTACCGCTACAACACCAGGGCGGGCAAGGTGTTCGACGTCTTCAACGTCGCCCTGCTGACCGCGATCGGGCTCGTCGCCCTGTTCCCGTTCGTGTTCGTGCTGGTGCGTTCGTTCGCGCCGGAGGCCGAGCTCGAGTCGAGCTCGTTCTTCCTCTGGCCGAAGGCGTTCACGTTCGAGGCGTACAACTCGATCTTCTCCACGCCCGCCTTTCCCCGGGCCCTGATAACCACGATCCTCGTCACCGCCTTCGGCACAGTCATCCAGTTGTTCCTCACGGTGCTGATGGCGTATCCGCTGTCGAAGCGCGGACTGCCTGGACGCAACATCATCATGAGCGGCGTCGTGTTCGCGATGGTGTTCTCCGGCGGCATGATCCCGACGTTCTTGATAGTGAAGGACCTCGGGCTGCTCAACAACTACCTTGCGCTGATCCTGCCGCTGGCTATCGACCCGTTCAGCCTGATCATCATCAAGAACTTCTTCCAGAACCTGCCCTCGGAGCTGGAAGAGGCGGCAAGGGTGGACGGCGCAAGCGACTTCGGCGTGTTCTGGCGTGTCGCCCTGCCGCTGTCGAAGCCGGTGCTGGCGACGTTCGCGCTGTTCTACGCGGTGGCCATCTGGAACGACTACATGTCGCCGCTGCTGTACCTCAACGACAGTTCCATGTGGACGCTGCAGATGTTCCTCAAGCAGGTGACGAGCGCATCCAACCTGCAATCCGCCCAGCAGGATCAGCCCGGATACGTGGCGCCGTCGGAGGGCGTCAAGTACGCCGTCGTCGTGGTGGCCACGATCCCGGTGCTGATCTTCTACCCGTTCCTGCAGAAGCACTTCGCCAAGGGCATGCTGATCGGGGCGGTGAAGGGATGACCGTCCACCTGGCAGGCGACTCGACCGTCGCCCCCGCGAAGCCGGAGGAAGACCCGCTCACCGGATGGGGCGAGTACCTCGACGAGTTCGTGCCCGATGCGGTGCGCAACCTCGCCGTCGGGGGCGCCACGACCGCCTCGTTCATCGCCGAGGGCAGGTGGGATGCCCTGTTGCAGCAGGTGCACCCCGCTGACTGGGTGCTCATCCAGTTCGGCCACAACGACCAGAAGGAACCGGAGCTGCTGGCGGCATCCGGGGGCTACCGCGAGAATCTGCTCTCGTTTGTGCGCGACGTGCGCGACCGGAGGGCGAACCCCGTGCTCCTCACCTCGGTGGAACGTCGCCTGTTCGACGGCGGCGAGCTGCGGCGAACCCACGGCCCCTATCCGCAGGCGGTGCGCGACCTGGCCGTGGAGCACGAGGTTCCGCTGATCGACGCGAACGCGTTCACGCGGTGGCTGTACGAGTGGCTGGGTCCTGACCGTTCTGAGGAGTTCTTCGTGCATCTTGCACCCGGGGTCTCGCCGGCGTGGCCGGACGGCGCGGCAGACAACACGCACTTCACGCACGAGGGCGCCCGCACGGTCGCGCACTTCGTCGCGCGCTCGCTCGACGGCATCCGCCGGGTGGGCGAGCACGAGCCGGCATGGGGCAAGTGGAAGGTGCGCCCGTGAGCGTGGTTTACCGCAACCTGCTGAGCGGGCCGGCCGACATCGCCGACTGGGTCGCCGAGGGCCCGATGGGGTCCGCGGCCGGTGCCGACGGGCTCGAGCTGTTCAGCACGGGCGACGAGGACGAGCTCGGCGATCACGCGCACTTCACGGTGTGGTGCCCGCAGGAGCTGCCCGACGGCATCCGTGTCTCCTGGTCGTTCCGGCCGCTGACCGATGAGGGCCTCGCGATGGTGTTCTTCGCCGCGTCGGGCATCGGGGCCGACCTGTTCTCGTCCGGGCTCGCACCCCGAGACGGCTACTATCCGCAGTACCACTCGAGCGACATCCGCACGCTGCACGCGTCGTACTACCGGCGCAAATGGCCGAGCGAGCGTCGCTTCACGACCAGCAACCTGCGCAAGTCGCCGGGATTCCAGCTCGTCGCCCAGGGCGCCGACCCGCTCCCCGGCATCGCCGACGTCGACGGCTTCTACCGCGTCCGCGTCGAGAAGGACGGTCCTTCGGTGCGCTTCGGCATCGACGACCTGACCCTGTTCGCCTGGAACGACGAGAGCGGCGACGCTCTCGGTGCCGGGCGCATCGGGTTCCGCCACATGGCACCGCTGCGTGCCGCCTACCGAGATCTCGAGGTGACCTCACTGCATGACTGACACCATGAACGACAACACCACGGTGGTGCGCTCCGGATTCGACAGCGTCGACGTCCGCTGGCTCGGCGACGAGCCGCCGGCGACGCTCGAGGGTGCGGCAGTCTTCGGCGCTCCTCTTCCGCGGGGTGCTGTCGCATCCGCGTCGGACCTCGAGCTCGTCGACGAGACCGGCGAACGGGTCGCAGCGCAACTCTGGCCACTCGCGAACTGGCCCGACGGCTCCCTGAAATGGGCGGCCGCGGCCACCGCCGACGCGCGGAGCGGGTACCGGGTGAGACGGGCATCCGGCGACACCCGGACCGATGCCGCTCCCGGTCTGCGTGTCACCCGTGACGCCGAGGGCGTGAACGTGGACACGGGTGCGGTGTCGCTCGTCGTTCCCGCCTCCGGACCCGCTCTCGTGTCGGATGTGCGCATCGAGGGCCGGCAGGTCGCTCGCGACGCGCGGCTCGTCAGTCTGCTGCAGACCACGCCGCCGGAGAACGAGGACCACCGCGAGCGGGTCGCGTTCGAGAGCGAGGTTTCATCGATCGAGGTGGAGCAGGACGGGCCCGTGCGTGCGGTGGTGCGCGTGGAAGGCATCCACCGCGCTCTGGTGGGGGAGCGCGAATGGCTGCCCTTCACCGTGCGGCTGTACTTCACGGCCGGCCGGCCGGGCATTCGCATCGTGCACTCGTTCGTGTGGGACGGCGACGCCGAGCGCGACTTCCTCGCCGGGCTCGGCCTCCGCGTGACGGTCCCGCTTCGCGCGGTGCTGCACGACCGGCACGTGCGCATCGCGGGAACGGACGGCGGCGTGTTCGCCGAGGCGGTGCGCGGCATCACCGGGCTGCGCCGAGACCCGGGCGAGGCCGTGCGAGCGGCGCAGGTGGCGGGCATCCCAACACCTCCCGTCGAGGAGTGGGCGCCCACGGTGTCGCGGCGGCTGGAACTCATCCCGGCGTGGAACGACGTGACCCTGTCGCAGCCGACCCCCGACGGATTCACCCTGCGCAAGCGCACCGCTGCAGGGCACGCCTGGGTCGGCGTCACCGCCGGAACCCGGGCTGCCGGCTATGCGTACCTCGGCGACATCGCCGGCGGCGTCGGGCTGGGCGTTCGCGACTTCTGGCAGTCGTACCCTGTGCAGCTGGATGTGCGGGATGCCGCCACCGAAGAGGGCTCGCTGACCGCGTGGCTGCACTCGCCGGAGGCCGAGCCGATGGACCTGCGGTTTTACCACGACGGCCTCGGCCAGGACGACTACGAGACCCAGCTCGAGGGCCTCGAGATCACGTACGAGGACTACGAGCCCGGGTTCGGCGACGCGCACGGCGTCGGCCGAACGCACGAGCTGTGGCTGCGGCCGTACGACGCAACACCGGCGACGGCGCGGTTCGCGGAGCATGCCGACCTCGTCGCCGACCCGCCGCAGCTCGCCGCCGCGCCCGCGAGCATCCGTTCCGCGGGCGTCTTCGGCGACTGGAGCCTGCCCGAGCGCAGCACGCCCGAGCGGTCGCGGCTGGAGGACCAGCTCGACGCCCTCTTCGCGTTCTACCGCGACCAGGTCGACCAGCGCCGATGGTACGGGTTCTGGAACTTCGGCGACATCATGCACACCTACGACCCCGACCGGCACGTGTGGCGGTACGACGTGGGCGGTTACGCGTGGGACAACTCCGAGCTCTCGCCCGACCTGTGGCTCTGGTACGCGTTCCTACGCACCGGGCGCAAGGACGTCTTCCGCATGGCCGAGGCGATGACCCGCCACACCGGCGAGGTCGACACCTATCACACCGGCCGGTTCAAGGGCCTCGGATCGCGGCACAACGTGCAGCACTGGGGATGCAGCGCCAAGCAGCTGCGCATCAGCAACCCCGCCTACCGCCGGTTCTTCTACTACCTCACCGCCGACGAGCGCACCGGCGATCTGCTGCACGAGCTGCGCGACAGCGACCGCACATTCCTGGCGCTCGACCCGACCCGCAAGGTGCGCACGGATGCCGCCACCTACCGCCCGGATCAGCACGCGCTGGCCATCGGGCTGGGCACGGACTGGGGTGCGCTCGCCGCGACGTGGCTCACCGAGTGGGAGCGGTTCGGCGACGAGTGGTCGCGCGACCGGTTGCTCGGCACCATGGCCGACATCGGAGCGCTGCCGCACGGCTTCCTCACGGGAGAGGCGCTCTACGACATCACGACCGGCCGCTTCGACACCTCGCGTGACCGCATCGCGGTCTCGCATCTGAGTGCCGTGTTCGGCCTCGTCGAGATGTGCAGCGAGCTGATCGACCTGGTCGACGTGCCCGGATTCCGGGATGCCTGGCTGCAGTACTGCCGCCTGTTCCTCGCCACCGAGGAGGAACAGCTCGCGGCCGTCGGACAGGTGCTCCAGGGCACGAACCTCACGCAGGCGCACAGCCGGCTGCTCGCGTACGTCGCCCACCACACGGGCGATGCCGAACTTGCCGGTCGTGTGTGGCGCGCGTTCGACGCCAGCGGCGAGTTCCTCGCCCGAGGCGACTTCCATGACGCGGATGCCGTGCTGCACGTTCGCACGGTTCTCCCGCCCGAAGTGATCGCGCCCGTCGACGAAGCCGAGCGGGTGTCGACGAACGCTGCGGCGCAATTCGGGCTCGCAGCCATCCAGAACCTGGCCCTCGTGGGCGAGGCGCTCCACACCAACACGCATTCGAAGGAGAAGTGAACGTGAGAAGCATCAAACGCATCGCCCTCGCCGGCACCTGTGTCGCCGGCCTTCTGCTCACCCCCGTCGCAGCCCACGCTGCGACCACCGACACGACGTCGACGACCGACACGGCCACGACGAACGCGGCAAGCCTCCCGACGGATTCCGCGCTGTCCGTGCTGAACGTGCTGACGCACACGACGTCGCCCGGCTCGCACGCGTACTACATCTCGCCGACCGGTGACGACAGCAATCCGGGAACGAAGGATGCCCCGTTCAAGACCCTGATGCGGGCACAGGCCGCGGCATCCTCGGGAGACGTGGTCTACATCCGTGGAGGCGTCTACAACGACTTCACGATTCCGGAGACGAACAATCCGTTCGAGGACGTCTATCACTACGTGAACCCCATCTATAAGAGCGGGATCACGTACGAGGCGTACCCGGGCGACCCGAGGCCCGTGTTCGACTTCAGCAATGTGCCGACCGATCAGCGCGTGGCCGCCTTCTACATCCAGACGAACGTGACCGACGTCAACTTCGTGGGATTCGACGTGACCGGAGTCAAGGTCGGTGCGCAGAAGCAGTCCGAGGCGTTCCGGATTTCGGGCGGCGCCAACTTCGTCGACATGGCGGCGTACGGCAACGAGGCCAACGGCTTCTACTACACGATGGACGGCACCGGCGTCGTGCTGAACAGCGACTCGCACGACAACATCGGCCCGACAGCGACAGCGGCCGGGAACACGGACGGGTTCGGCGCCCACGCCAAGAACGTGTGGTTCATCGGCGACCGCTCGTGGCACAACAGCGACGACGGATTCGACAGCATCTCATCGCACGGCCGGGTCGCGTATATCGACGACTGGTCGTTCGACATGCACGGCAACCAGAACGGCATCGGCGACCAGAATGGCTTCAAGGTCGGCGGATTCGCCTACGCGACCAGCGGGCTGCCGGATCCGATCCCGCTGCACACCGTGATCGACTCGCTCGCGGCCGACAACGGCGCGAACAACTTCTACGCGAACCACCAGCCCGCACAATCGGCGTATTGGATCAACAACACCGGCTACAAGCCGGGCTACGGCGCCGACTTCAACATGCTGGAACGCGTCAGCCCGACGAGCCCCGACAACATCGCCGGCTACCGGGAGGTGCTGCACAACAACCTCGCGTTCACGGGGCCGCTGACCATGAACGACAACACGCCTGCCGCGAACGAGACGAACAACTCGTGGACGCTGAACGGCGGGCTCGACCTGACGGCATCCGAATTCGAGAGCCTGGACATGCAGCAGCTCACCGCCCCGCGAAAGGCGGACGGAAGCCTTCCCGACGTGAACTTCTTGAAGCCCGTCGCCGGCTCGGCGGCGCAGAAGGCCGGGCTCGGTTACCTCGCGGACAAGGGCGATGTGTTCGCGACGCTGCAGAAACTCGTCGGCGTGTACGCCCAGTCGGGCGACATCGACGACCAGGGCATCGCCGACAGCCTCGTGTCGAAGCTGCAGGACCACGAGCTCGGGGCCTTCACCAACGAGCTCGTCGCCCAGTCCGGCAAGCACGTCAGCGCCTATGCGGCCGAGACGCTGACCCTGGTGGCGGGCGCGCTCACGGCGTAGGCGCATCACCGACACCGCTCGAAGTGGAGGAATGACGATGTCACACATGAAGGCGTCTGGGGCGAGCCGGAGGGGGTTCCTGGTCGGGATGACTGCGGCTGCGACTGCTGCGTTCGTTCTGCCTGCCACGGCGGAGGCTGCGGCGGAGACCGTCACGTCACCGCCCGGTGGTACGCCGGTGCCGACCGGCACGACCGCCGGTCCGGCGTTCTCGTTCGATGTCCCGCCAGGCGATTATGACCTGATGCTGAAGTTCGGCAGTGCGGACGCGGCCGCGAGCACGGGTGTGCAGGTGGAGGCGTGGCGCACCGTGTTCGCGGACGTACACACCGCGGCGGGGGAGTTCGTCACCCGCACGGTCACGGTGAATGTCCGAAACCCGGAGAGCATGCCCACCGGGGAGGAGGGTCCGGGCACGCCGGGGCTGCAGGTGTACGCCATCGGATCGGATGCGGCATTGATCGATGCGAAGATTCTGCCGCCGCAGCCGCGGCAGCGGATCGTGGTGGTCAGCGATTCGACCGCGGCGGACTGGCTGGTCGGACCGAAGTACGGGTGGGCGCAGGCGATTCCGCAGTTCTTCCGGGAGGGACTGTCGGTGGTGAACTTCGCCGACTCGGGGGAGAGCTCGGTGTCGTGGCTGGGGAACCCGACCCTGTGGGCGGCCGTGAAGCCGCAGATCAGGGAAGGCGACGAGGTCTTCATCCAGCTGGCGCACAACGACAAGCAGACCACCGAGGCCGACTTCCGGGCGAACATCACCACCCTGATCACCGGTGCCCGGCAGCAGCACGGTCAACCGGTCGTGGTGACCCCGCCGTGCCGGATCCTGTTCGACGCGGACGGGAAGATCACCCCCACCGGACGGATCGTCAACAACCTCGGCGTCGACCTGCCCGCGGTGCTGCGCGACCTGGCCCACCAGCTGGGCACCCCGCTGCTGGACCTCACCGCCGCCAGTCAGGCATTCCTGGAACAACTCGGACCCGCCCAGGCTCCAGCCCTGTACGTCGACCGCACCCACACCAACGCGGTCGGAGCACCGAAGATCGCAGGGCTGGTCGTCAACCTGATCCAGGACGCCCGCCTCGATGCGTCCTGGTTCGTGCGACACGACGCCGCATAAGCAGACGGCGTTGAACACGGCCGGGCGGAGGGGTTCCCTTCCGCCCGGCCGTACGCGTTCGGCCCTCGGCAGGCCTAGATCCGGCGGAGCGGATCGAGCCGGCGGATGCCCGATAGGCCGAGCGCAGGCCCGGGTCGCCGGTCGGATGACGACGATCCCTCAGTGAGGCTCGTACCGCAGGGTGGGCTGCGTGGCGACGACGAGCGCGCGCAGGTCGGCGAGCGACCCGCCCACTGCACCGGCCGCCCGCGCCTGCACGAGCACGTTGCCGATCGCGGTCGCCTCGACGGGGCCGGCGATCACCGGCACCCCGGCGCGATCCGCCGTCGCTTGGCAGAGCAGTGCATTCCGTGCCCCGCCGCCCACGATGTTGATCGCCGCCAGGGGAGTGCCTGCCAGAGCGGATGCCTGTGCCGCCGCCCGCGCGAACGCATCCGCCAGCGACTCCACGATGCTGCGCACGAACTCGTGCATGCCCCGCGGAACGAGCCCGCCCGCCTCGCGACACAGCTGCTCGACCCGAGCAGGCATGTCGCCCGGCGGCATGAGCCGCGGGTCGTCGATGTCGAACACGGTGAACGGCACGGCCGGCGCGGATGCGGCATCCAGGAGCGCGGCGAGATCGGCGTCCGCGCCTGCCTCCTGCCATGCGCGAACACACTCGTTGAGCACCCACAACCCCATCACGTTGTGCAGCAACCGCGTCGTGCCGTCCACGCCGCGCTCGTTCGTGAAGCCGGAGTCGCGCGCATCCGCGGTCAGCACCGGCGTCGGCGACTCCACGCCGACCAAACCCCAGGTGCCGCACGACACGAACACGGAGCCCTCGGTGTCGAGCGGCGTGCCGACGACGGCGGATGCCGTGTCGTGCGAACCGACCGCGACCACCGGCGTCGACTGCGGGAGCCCGGTTCGCTCCGCCGCTTCGACGCTGAGGGTGCCGATGACGTCACCCGGGCGCACGACGGGCGGCAGGATGCCTGCGGGCACGCCGACGCGCTCCGCAAGTTCGGCATCCCAGCGGGGCTCCGCCTCCACGGCGGGCACGAGGCCCGTCGTCGACGCGTTGGTCTCCTCCGCCACACGGGCGCCCGTCAGCCAGTAAGCGAAGAGGTCGGGAATGAGCAGGATGCTCTCACCCAGCCCCTCGCTGACGAGCGGGTCCGCCGCGAACTGGTACACGGTGTTGAACGGCAGGAACTGCAGTCCGTTGCGCGCGTAGATCTCCTCGAAGGGCACGAGTGCATGCACGCGCTCGACGCCTCGGGCGGTGCGCGAATCCCGATAGTGGAACGGCGCGGCCATGAGCTGTCCCTCGCGCAGCACGCCGTAGTCGACGGCCCACGAGTCGATGCCGATCGACGCGATGCGCTCCCCGGTGCGCTCTGCGGCGGCACGGGCATCCGTCAGCCCGTTCAGCACGGCCTCGCGAAGCGCGGCGATGTCCCAGTGCAGTCCGTCTTCGCGCTGCACCGGTTCGTTCGGGAACCGCGCCACCTCCTCGAGTTCGAGCACCCCGGGGCCGTCACCTGACACCCGGGCGAGGATCACGCGCCCGCTGGTCGCGCCGAGGTCGATCGCGACGACAAGCGTGCCGGCAGTCATCGCAGGAATGCGGCCGCAACGCCCGAGTCGACGGGGATGTGCAGCCCGGTGGTGCGGCTGAGCTCGGGGCCCGTCAGCACGTACACGGCGTCGGCGACGTTCTCGGGCACGACCTCGCGCTTGAGGATGGTGCGGTTGGCGTAGAACTGGCCGAGGTCCTCTTCCTTCACGCCGTACGTGGCGGCGCGGTTGGCTCCCCAGCCGGAGGCGAAGATGCCGGACCCGCGCACCACGCCGTCCGGGTTGATGCCGTTCACCCGCACTCCGTGCTCGCCGAGCTCGACCGCGAGCAGTCGCACCTGGTGCGCCTGGTCGGCCTTCGTTGCGGAGTAGGCGATGTTGTTCGGCCCGGCGAAGACGCTGTTCTTCGACGAGATGTAGACGATGTCGCCGCCCATTCCCTGGGCGAGGAGAGCGGATGCCGCCGCCTTCGACACGAGGAACGACCCCTTGGCCATCACGTCGTGCTGCAGGTCCCAGTCCTTCTCGGTGGTCTGAAGCAGCGGCTTCGACAGCGACAGGCCGGCGTTGTTCACGACGAGGTCGATGCCGCCGAACGCGAGCACGGTGGCGTCGATCGCGGCCTGCACCCCCTCGGCATCCGCCACGTTCGCTGCGACGCCGATCGCGACATCCGTGGTCCCCAGCTCGGCGGCGACGGCCTGCGCCTTCTCGAGGTCGAGGTCGGCCACGACGACGCACGCGCCCTCGGCCGCGAGCCGGGTGGCGATCGCCTTGCCGATACCGGATGCCGCCCCCGTGACGAACGCGATCCGCCCCTGGTGGGTCTTCGGCTTCGGCATGCGCTGCAGCTTCGCCTCTTCCAGCGCCCAGTACTCGATGCGGAACTTCTCCGAGTCCGGGATCGGGGAGTAGGTGGAGAGCGCCTCGGCGCCGCGCATCACGTTGATTGCGTTCACGTAGAACTCGCCCGCGACGCGCGCGGTCTGCTTGTTCGCACCGAAGCTGAACATGCCGACACCGGGCACGAGCACGATGAGCGGATCGGCCCCGCGGATCGCCGGGCTGTCCTCGGTCGCGTGCGCGTCGTAGTACGCCTGGTAGTCCGCGCGGTACTGCTCGTGCAGTTCCTTCAGCCGTTCGAGCTGTTCCTCGACGGATGCCGTCGCGGGCAGGTCCAGCAGCATCGGCTTGACCTTGGTGCGGAGGAAGTGGTCGGGGCAGCTCGTGCCGAGCTCCGCCAGCGCAGGCGCCTTCTCGGACGCCAGGAAGTCGAGCACGACATCCGAGTCGGTGAAGTGCCCGACCATGGGCTTGTCGTGTGATGCCAGCCCGCGGATCGTGGGAGCCAGCGCCGCTGCGCGCTCCCTGCGCTGGGCATCCGGCAGCGCCTCGTACCCGGCCCGGACGCCGCCGAACGGGTCGGCCTTGCCGTGCGCATCGATGTACTCGGCGGCGGTGCGGATGATCCACAGCGAATTGGCCTCGGCCTCCTCGGAGGTGTCGCCCCACGCCGTGATGCCATGGCCCCCGAGGATGCAGCCGATCGCATCCGGGTTCTCACGCTTCACGGCGGCGATGTCGAGCCCGAGCTGGAACCCGGGACGGCGCCACGGCACCCACACCACCCGGCCGCCGAAGGCATCCTTCGTCAACTGCTCGCCATCGGCGGCGGTCGCGAACGCGATGCCCGAGTCCGGATGCAGGTGGTCGACGTGCGCGGCATCCACCAGCGCGTGCATCGCGGTATCGATCGACGGGGCAGCGCCGCCCTTGCCGTGCAGGCAGTAGTCGAACGCGGCGACCATCTCGTCTTCGCGTTCCACCCCCGGGTACACGTTCTGCAACGCACGCACCCGGTCCAGCCGCAGCACCGCCAGACCCTTCTCGGTGAGCGTGCCGAGATCGCCGCCGGAGCCCTTCACCCAGAGCAGGTCGACCTGCTCACCGGTGACCGGATCGGTCTCCGCGCCCTTGGCCGACGTGTTGCCGCCGGCGTAGTTCGTGTTGCGCGGATCGGCGCCCAGGCGGTTGCTGCGCGCGATCAAGTCGGTGACGGCTTGGTTCGTCATGGTGTTCTCCAGTGATTCGGATGATCGTCGGCGCCGTCGGAGTCGGATGCCGCGAACGTGGTCGGTCGGATGCCGCGAGCCCGGTCAGCCGGACGCGAGCCCCGTCAGTCGGACGGCGCGAGCCGGAGGATGCGCGCCGCGAACCTCTCGATCGAGGCGGATGCCGCGGCCTCCTCCGGGCGGTTCAGGTGCCCGTGCCCGGTGCCCGGCTCGGTCGAGGCGTCAATGTCGACCCCGGCCGTGCGCAGCGACGCGGCGAATGCCTCGCCCGAGACGCGGAGCTCGTCGACATCGTCGTTGATCATGATGGTGGGCGGGAAGGATGCCAGCTGCTCGGTCGTCGCCAGCCCCGGGACCGCGTAGACCGGCAGATCGTCGGCGGGCGCGGCATCCAGAGGCGCACCGAGGTAGTTCTGGTACATTCTGGCGACCGCATCAGGAGCGAAGCGGTCGGCATCCGGGTTCGCGTCGAGTGCGCCGCGCAGCGCGGCATCCGGCCGCGGCTGCACCGCGAGAAGCGTCGGGTAGGCGAGCACGGCGAGCGCCGGAACGGGGCCGCCGTCGTGCGCCAGGCGCAGCGCCGATCCTGCGGCGATGTTGCCGCCTGCACTCGCGCCGCCGAGCGCCCAGGGCCCGTCGGCGAGCCCCGACTGCGCAGCCCAGCGGAACGCGAACACCACTTCGTCGACCGGCACCGGATAGTGCACGCCCTCTGCCTTCGCAGGCTTCTCCGGCGATGCGAACACTGCCGGCGTCGGCGCCAACCGGTAGTCCACCGACACGACGGTCACGCCGCGTCGCGCGAACTCTTCGGCGACCCAGTCGCCCTCCGGCATGTCCAGGTCGCCGGCGAAGAAGCCGCCGCCGTGCAGCCACACGAGTCCCGGTCCGGCGGGCTCGTTCGGCAGGTAGACGCGCACGCGCAGCGGCCCGTGCGGCCCCTCGATCACGCGATTCTCGACCTGGACTCCGGATGCCCGCGCCGCTTCCGAAGCCGATCCCGTGGTCGACACGGTGCTCATGCTCCCCATCCCGCCTGGGTGCCGCCGACGCGCTCCTCTTCGATCTTCTCCTGGTATCCGGATGCCGCATATGCAGCGCTCGGATCGCGCGGCAGACCGCGAGACTCGCGCCAATCGGCGAGGTCGGGTCGGACATCCGTGTAGAAGGCGTCCATCACGATGCCGTTGGCCGTCAGCACATCGCCGGCGTTCTGTGCGGCGGTCAGGGCGTCCCGGTCGACGAGCAGAGCGCGGGCGGTCATCTCCTGCACGTTCAGCACGGAGCGGATCTGCCCGGGGATCTTCTTCTCGATGTTGTGGCACTGGTCGAGCATGAACGCCACGTCGGGGTTGGCGTAGCCGCCACCGCGGATCACCTCGAGGATGACGCGGAACAGCTGGAACGGATCCGCGGCCCCGACGATCAGGTCGTCGTCGGCGTAGAACCGCGAGTTGAAGTCGAACGAGCCGAGCTTTCCGAGGCGAAGCAGCTGCATCACGATGAACTCGATGTTGGTGCCCGGCGCGTGGTGCCCGGTGTCCAGGCACACCACCGCACGGTCGCCGAGGGCACTGACCTGGGCGTACGAGGTGCCCCAGTCGGGCACATCGGTGTGGTAGAACGCGGGCTCGAAGAACTTGTACTCGAGCACGAGCCGCTGCCCGTCGCCGATGCGCTCGTAGATCTTCGACAGCGAGTCGTGCAGGCGATCCTGACGGCCACGCATGTCGTCCTGGCCCGGATAGTTCGTGCCATCGGCCAGCCAGATCTTGAGGTCGCGGCTGCCGGTCTCGTTCATGATGTCGATGCACTCGAAGTGGTGATCGATCGCCTTCTGACGGATGCGCGGGTCGGAGTGCGTGACCGATCCCAGCTTGTAGTCGTCGTCTTGGAACGTGTTCGAGTTGATCGTGCCGAGCGCGACGCCGTTGTCTTCGGCGTGCTTCTTCAGGTCGGAGTACGAGGGCACCTTGTCCCACGGGATGTGCAGCGCAACGCTGGGGGCGAGGCCGGTGTGCTTGTGCACCTGGGCGGCGTCCGAGATCTTCTCGAACGGGTCGCGCGGCGTGCCCGGCGAGCCGAACACCTTGAACCTGGTGCCCGAGTTGCCGAACGCCCAGCTCGGCAGCTCGATCGCCTGACGGCCGAGCAGATCGAGAGTGTCTGACGAGATGGTCATGTGGTTGCCTTTCCTGCCTCGCCCACGACGCCGTGGGCCTGATGTGACGTTTCGGATTCGGATTCGGATGCCTGCCGACCGGATGCCTGCGCGTCGGGTGCCTGTGCTGCTGACGACTGCGGAAGCTCCCGCAGCAGCCGCTCGAGGTTGAATACCTCGGGGAGCTGTTCGGATGCCTGGTCGGCGCGTCCGTCGAGCGCCACGAAGAAGCGCCCCATGTCCGCCTCCCAGCGTGCCGCAACCTCCGATTGCGCCAGGTAGCGCTCGCTGGCCGCGATGTCGTCTGTCTCGAAGTATCCGACGAGTTCGCCGTCGTCGGCCAGGAACAGCGAGTAGTTGCGGCGTCCGGATGCCTCGATCTCGCGCAGCATCTCCGGCCACACGCTCGCGTGCCTGGCACGGTACTCATCCAGAAGCTCCGGTCGCACCCTGAGCCGGAAGCACACCCGTTGAGTCGACGTCATCGGCATTCCTTTCACGAGCCATTGAATCGTTTCATAAACGGTGCCCGCTCGCAACCCGCGACGTCCCTTCGTCGCCCAGCCGTTATCCGAGCGTTGCGGAGAGGTGCGGGCGTCGCCCACCGCACTTCCCCACGAATTGTGGTCCGAAGTTGTCGCGTGGCTGCCGTGGAAGCGACACTTCGGGACCGCAATTTCGTTGGGGCGGTCAACCTCGTACAGTGAAGCGGCGTTCCATCTCCCGGGCTACACGTATACGGCGTGAGATGATTCGTTTCACACGCCCGGCGTAGACAACCTCGACGGCAGAGCGGCCGCGAGCACCGGACCGGGCGTCAGGAGGTCTCTCATGGTGAGTGTGCGCGATGTCGCGATCGCGGCCGGCGTCTCAGTGGGCACCGTCTCGAACGTGCTCAACCGGCCGGAGCGCGTCGCTGCGTCCACCGTCGAGCGGGTCAACGCGGCGATCGCCGATCTCGGCTTCGTGCGCAACGATGCGGCGCGCCAGCTGCGCGCGGGCCGCAGCAGAAGCATCGGGCTCATCGTTCTCGACGTCGGCAACCCGTTCTTCACCGACGTGGCGCGCGGCGCGGAGGGGCGGGCATCCGAAGACGGATTCTCCATACTGCTCGGCAACAGCGACGAGGCCACCTTGCGCGAGGCCGCCTACCTCGATCTGTTCGAGGAGCAGCGCGTGCACGGAGTGCTGATCAGCCCGGTCGCCGACGACCTGCCGAGGCTGCGCAAGACGCGGGATCGGGGCATCCCCGTCGTGCTGGTCGACCGCGAGGCGCCGGACCGCAGCTTCTCCTCGGTGGCGGTGGATGACGTGGCCGGCGGCCGCACCGCCGTCGAGCACCTCATCGAGATCGGCCGCAGACGAATCGCCTTCGTGGGCGGGCTGGACTCGATCAGGCAGGTGGCCGATCGTCTCTCCGGAGCGCGCATCGCTGCATCGGAGCGTGCGGGCGCGGCGCTCGAGTACGTGCCGACTTCCTCGCTGACCGTGCGAGCCGGCGCCGAGGCCGGCGCCGAACTGCTGGCGCGCGAGGCGTCCCGTCGTCCGGATGCCGTGCTCGCCGCGAACGATCTGGTGTCGATCGGCGTGCTGCAGGCGGCGATCGCGGCGGGCATCCGTCCCCCCGACGACCTCGCGATCATCGGCTACGACGACATCGACTTCGCCGCCGCCGCGACCGTTCCCCTGAGCTCGATGCGGCAGCCCGCCGCGCTGATCGGCCACACCGCCGTCGACCTGCTCCTCGGGGAGGCGGAGCGGGGAGAGGGCTTCGAACCGAAGCAGATCGTCTACCAGCCTGAACTCGTCGTGCGCGAGTCGACCGCGGGCTGAACCGTCGGCCCGCGCCGGTCGCCTCGTTGCCGCTGTCGCATAGTGCGGGTTCGGATTGCCCGGCCCCAAGTACATCTCGAAGCTTGTGCGATCGGTGCCGACGCCGGGTCGGTTCATGAGACGAGTCGGTTCGTTCCGCTCGCCACGGGGAATTCTTCGAACCGCAATTGAAGCGATTCAATAGCTCGAACACTACGACCCCTTGAGCACGTGGTCAAGCCGCAATCGAGGAGCCCTATCACGATCGCGTAACGCCGAACACGCGCGGCATCCTCCCTTATGCCGCGAAGCGCCAGCAGGAGCGGCACGACATTGACTCTCACCCTGAATCGTTTCAGGATGAGACGGCACGTTCTCACTGCTGCAGACGCGAAAGGACCGCCATGCCGGTGCCTCCCGACCCCATTCGAGTCGACGTCGGGACGGGTGGTGAAGCCTCGCCGACGAGAGATGCCGACGCCCTGCTCGCGGGGTTCGCGGCTCCGGCGCCCGGGGCCAGACCCATGATGCGCTGGTGGTGGTTCGGCCCGGATGTCTCGCGGTCAGATATCGTGCGCCAGCTGAATGCGGTGGCGGATGCCGGGCTCGGCGGGGTCGAGGTCGCGTATGTGTACCCGCTCAGCCGGGTCGAGCATCCGTTCCTGTCTGCCGGGTTCCTCGACGACCTGCGGTTCGCCGCCGACACGGCAGCGTCGCTGGGGCTGCGGTTCGACGTCACGCTGGGCAGCGGATGGTCGTTCGGTGGTCCGCACGTCACGGCGGAGACTGCGTCGCGGAAGCTGCTCTGGGACGTACGCGAGATCGGCGGAGACTCGGTTTCGATCAGTGCCGGGCCGCGGTGGCCGGGCGAGGAACTCGTCGCCGCGTACGTCGGGGAGGGATCCCTTCAGGAGCCGCCGGCGTCGTTCGAGCGCCTTGCGATCGAAGCAGCGCCATCCGACGGTGCTCTTGCGCTCGTACCTGCCAGGCGCACCCCACGGCTCGTCGCGCTCGCGTGGTCGGTCCCGACCGGGCAGCAGGTCAAACGCGCCGCAGCCGGTGCCGAAGGACCGGTACTCGACCACTACTCGGCAACGGCGGTGCGCGACCACCTCAAGGCGGTCGCCGATCCGCTGGTGGATGCCGTCGGCGCCGACCGCATCGGATCCGTCTTCTGCGACAGCCTGGAGGCCTACGACGCGGACTGGACGCCCACCCTGCCCGCCGAGTTCCGCCAACGGCGCTCCCGCGACCCGCTGGACGAGCTCTGGAAGCTCCGCTTCGACGCGCCAGGCGCAGACCGGTTCCGTGCCGAGTTCTACGAGACGCTCTCCGACCTGTTCGAGGAGAACTTCCTGACGCAGATCAGGGAATGGGCCGCGGAGCGAGGTGTGCCGTTCCGCGTGCAGAACTACGGTGTTCCGCTCACCCGGCTCAGCTCGTACCGCGCCGTCGACATCATCGAGGGTGAGGGCTGGGGATGGCGCGGGGTGACGCAGACGCGCTGGGCGGCATCCGCTGCACACCGGTTGGGCCGCGACATCGTCTCGGCCGAAGCGTGGACCTGGGTGCACTCGCCCTCGCTGCGTGCCACCCCGCTCGATCTCAAGGGCGAGGCACACGAGCACTTCCTGCTCGGTGTGAACCACCTGATCGGCCACGGCTGGCCCGCATCGCCTGCTGCCTCCGGCGCAGACCTCGGAAGGCTGTTCTACGCATCCGGAGCGCTCGACGACCGTAACGCGTGGTGGCCTGCCATGCCGGCCCTCGCCGAGTACCTGACCCGGCTGTGCTGGCTGCTTCGCCAGGGACAGCCGGTCGCCGACGTGACGCTGTACCTCCCGTCCGCCGACGCGTACGACATGCTCGGGGTCGCCCAGGGCGGGACGCTCGACCTGTGGCGCACGGCCCGCGACATCATCGGCGGCGCGATCCCGGCGGCGATCCGCGATGCGGGATTCGACTTCGACCTCGTCGACGATCGGATGCTCGAAACACTCGACCCGGCAGCGGTCGCCGCCACGGGCCCGGTGGTGCTTCCGCACGTCGAACGCCTGCCAGAGCGCACGCGTGGCTGGCTTCGTGCCGTGCAGGAGGCCGGCGGCACAGTGATCGACGTGCCGCGCGAGACGGCGGCCGCCCATGACTCATCGACCTGGCGCGTGACCACCGATGACGCACTGGGCAGCGAACTGCGCGCGACTGCGACGCCCGACCTGCGCATCGAGCCGTCGTGCCCCGATATCGGGTTCGTGCACCGCCGCGTCGACGAGGTCGATGTCTACTTCGTCGCCAACACGGGAGCACAGGGCCGCCGGTTCTCGGTGAGTCCGCGTGCGACCGGGGTGCGCTGGCAGCTTTGGGATCCGCAGGCCGGGCTGGTCACCGGCGAGGGCGACGGGCCCGTCGTCCCCCTCGAGCTGGCGCCCTACGAGGCGCGTGTACTCGTGCTCACCGGAACCGACGCGGGATCGAACTCGGCGACCGGGAAGGCGTCGCAAGCCGGTGCGGTGAGCAGGGGCGAGCATCCACTCGGCGACGAGGCGCGGCCATGGACGGTGACGTTCCCCGGCGAAGACGCCTCGCCCGCCGCGCTCCCGCACGACTGGAGCGACGAACGGCCGTACTTCGCGGGAACGGCGACCTACGAGCACGTATTCGACGCGACGGCGCTCTGGGGTGACGAACGGCCGGCACGCGTCGAGCTCGACTTCGGTGAGGCGGCGCCGGTGCGCACGGACGAGGCCGCCGAGCGGGGCATGCGCGGAGCATCCTTCCGGGCGATGGTGGAGCCGCCGATCCGCGAGATCGCCGTCGTCGCCGTGAACGGGGTGGAGTGCGGCGCGCTCTACGCTCCGCCGTATCGCCTGGATGTGACGGGTGCACTCCGACCGGGCGACAACGTGCTGAGCGTCACCGTCGGCAACGCGACGGCCGCGGCGCTCGCCGCGCCAGAAGTCGTGCGGTCGCTGGAGGCGGAGGTAGCAGCATCCCATGAGCGATACGGAGTCCGGTTCCGCATGCAAGACGTCGAGCATGCGGCGGACGGGCTACGGTCGGGGCTGCTGGCGGTTCCGACGCTGCGCTGGGAGGGGTCGCGATGACAGAGCTGGTGTGCGCGCCGATCACGCCGTTCCGTGAGGACGGCGAGCTGGACCTGCCCGGCGTGAGGACGCTGTTCGAGGCGATCCGGGCATCCGGGATCGAGAGCGTGTTCACCCCAGGCACGACCGGCGAATTCACGGCACTGAGCGATGACGAGCGACTCGCGGTGATCGAGTGCGCTCTCGAGGTGTTCGGTGCCGACGGCGTCTACGCTCACGTCGGCGCCGCGACCGCGCGGCAGGCCGTTGCGCTCGCGCGGGCGGCATGGGACCGCGGAGCGACTCGGCTGGGTGCGATCACCCCGTACTACCAGACGGCCGGTCCGATCGCCGTCGCCGAGTACTACCGCCTGCTCACGAGTGCCGTCCCGGAGGCCGAGGTCTACGTCTACGTGTTCCCGGCCCGGGCAACGACGACCGTGTCCCCGCGCGAACTGGCCGCCCTGGCCGCGATCCCCGGCATCGCTGGTGCGAAGATCTCCGGGCTCTCCGCGGCAGAGGTGACCGAGTACATGCGTGCCGTGCCGCCGGACTTCCGCGTGCTCGCGGGCAACGACGCCGACCTCGTGCGCCTGGCCGGCCTGGGTGGTGCGGGAGTCGTGTCGGGAGTGTGCGGGGTGTTCCCCGAGCCGTTCGTCGCGGCCGCTTCAGCTCTGAACGCCGGGGAGGATGCCTCTGCCTGGCAACCCGCGATCGACCGGGCGGTGGAGGCGGTGGGTGGCGGCGACATCCGGCTGCTCAAGGCAGGGCTTGAAGCGCGCGGCCTGCCGGCCGGTCCGGCGCGCGTGTCGCTCGATCCACCCACCGACGAGCGGCTGGCCGTGTTGCATCGAGCGCTCGCCGGGTGACTCAACGGCTCAACCCGTCGCGGGAACGACACGCTCCCGGCCGATCGTGCTCTCGCGCACGATGAGGCTGGGCTCGAGGACGACGGTGCGGTGCTCGTGCACCTCCGGAGCCTCCCGCAGCTCGGCGAGCATGAGGCCGACCGCGACCTTGCCCAGCTCTTGTCCGCGCAGGTTCACCGAGGTCAGGGGCACCGCGCCGCCCCACGCAGCGGAGTTGTGGTCGCATCCCATGACGGCGACGTCTTCGGGCACCCGGATGCCTGCTGCCCTGAATTCGCTGATGATCGCCATCGCGAGCAGGTCGGTGACGGCGAGCACGGCATCCGGACGGTCCTGGCTCCGCATGGCGACGAACGCTGCGCCGGCGGCCGAGCCGCTGGGCGGGTTGAGGTCGGCGGTCTCGATGTCGAGGAGCTGGATGCCATCGGTTTCGCCGATCGCCCGCAGCACACCCTTCCGGCGCTGTACCACCGGCTGCAACGGATCGAGCCCGCCGAGGAACGCGATGCGGGTGCGACCCAGCCGTATGAGATGCCGCGCGGCGAGGTAACCGACCTGTTCGTTGTCGATGAGCACCGTGCAGCAATCGTCGCGTTCGGGGGCGTAGTTGACGAGAACCACGGGCACCGAATGCTCGCGGAGGAACCGGATGCTCTCATGCGGTTCCTGGATCGGCGCCAGCAGCACGCCGGCCGCCCGGGCGCGTTGCAGGAAGTGCAGGTGGGAGAACTGCTGGTCTTCATCGACGGCGCTGTCCGCAATCTGCAGATCGAAACCATGCGCTCGGGCCGGGCCCTGAGCGCCTCGCGTGATGTCGACGAAGAGCGAGTTCATCAGGTCGATGACCACGAGTCCGAGGACGGTGCTCGTGCCAGAGGCGAGCGTACTCGCCGCGCCGTTGCGCGTGAACCCGAGCTCCTCGATGGCGCTGACGACCCGATGCAGGGTCGCCGGTGCCACCTTCTCGGGATGGTTGAGCGCATTCGAGACGGTTCCAGCGGATACTCCTGCACGCGCGGCGACATCCTGGAGCTTGGGCTGCCGCCGCGCTCGCGTGGAGTCGGCGCGCGCTCGCATGGCGTCAGCCTAATGCCCGACGCGGCTCGGCTTGCAGCGCTTCAATCGATCGGGTGCTCGTCCACGAGTCCGGCGCGGGGGTCAGGCCGGCAGCGACACCGTCGCGGTGGCGCGCCCGCCGGACAACGGCCTGTCCTCCTGCCCGGGCAGACGCAGGATGCCGTCCACGCCCTCGGGCAGATCGGCATCCACCGTCAGCTTTCCGTCGTTCAGTGTCCAGTGCACGGCGACGCGGCCGTGCCGGGTTTCCAGCGCGGTCTCCACATCGGTGAGGCCGCCGCCCGGTTGCGGCGCGACCAGCACTGACGAGTACCCGGGTTCGAGCGGGGCGATGCCGCCGACGACGCGATGCATCCAGTCCGCGACGGCTCCGAGCGCGTAGTGGTTGAAGCTCGTCATCTGGCCGGGGTTGATGGTGCCGTCGGGCAGCATCGAGTCCCAGCGCTCCCACACAGTCGTCGCGCCCATCGTCACCGGGTACAGCCACGACGGGCATTCGCGTTCGAGCAGCAGGCGATACGCGGCATCCACGTGCCCGGTCTTGGTGAGGGCATCCGTGATGAACGGCGTGCCGGCGAAGCCGGTTGAGATGCGGTACTGGGCCTGCTCGGCGAGCTCCGCCAGGCGACGCCCGGCGAACTCCTCGTGTTCGGGGCTCAGCAGCCCGAACGCGATGGCCAGCGAGTAAACGGTGGTGCAGTCGCTCTTCACCACGCCCTGCTCGTCGACGTACTCGTCGTTGAACGCCTGGTGCAGACGTGTCGCGATCCTGTCGAACTCGGCGAACTCCTCGGTCAGGCCCAGCACCTTTGCGACGTCGGCGACGATACGGGCCGACCGGTAGGCGGATGCCGTCGCGACGACCCCCTTGTCGGCCTTAGCGCGTGCCGGGTCCTCCGGCGGAGCATCGGGGTCGAGCCAGTCGCCGAACTGGAAGTTGGCGTCCCACACCCCGCTTGGGGAGAGCAGCGACTCGACCCGTCGCACGTGCGCGGCCATCGAGCCGAACTGGCGCTGCAGCACGTCGGTGTCGCCGTAGGCCTGGTACAGCGTCCACGGCACCCAGACCGCGGCGTCGCTCCAGATCGCGGTCGAGTCGATCGGGCCGAGATCGCTCGGCTCCTCCCGGTCGGCGAACTTGAGCACGTCGGGAATGACGAACCCGACGATGCCATCGTGGTGCTGCTGCTCCAGATCGAGGTCGACGAGCCAGTCAGAGAGGAAGGAGTCGACATCGAACAGGAAGGCCGCGGTCGGCGCGAACGCGGCGATGTCGCCCGTCCACCCGAGCCGCTCGTCGCGTTGCGGGCAGTCGGTCGGCACGTCCACGAAGTTGCCCCGCATGCCCCACACCACGTTCTCGTGGAACCGGTCGAGCAGCGGATCGGATGTCGTCATCGTCCCGATGCGCGTCAGCTCGGAGCCGACGACCACGGCGGTGACAGCCGCTGGGTCGAACTCGCCGGGCCATCCGCTGATCTCCGCGTATCGGAAGCCGTGGAACGTGAACGTGGGCTCGAAGTCATCCTCGCCGCCGCTGAGGATGAAGCGATCCGTGGCCTGCGCCGTGCGAAGCGGCCGAGTTCCGAGCTCGTCGTGCTCGAGCACCTCGGCGTGCCGCACCGTGATCTCGGTGCCAGCCGGTCCCTGCACACGAAGACGCAGCCATCCGACCAGATTCTGACCGAAGTCGAGGAGTGTCTTGCCCGACGGTGAGGTGATCACTTCGGCGACCGGCAGCTCGTTCCAGCGCTTCACATGCGGCCCGATGTAGGGCGCGAGCGTAGCGGTGTCGAAGTCGACGGCGTGCACTCCGACCCAGTCGTCGGCCGTGAATCCAGGATGCTTCCACGCATCGTCGAGGCGGCGCGCGTCGATCGTCTCGCCGTCGTACAGGTCGTTGGCGAGCACAGCGCTCGGCCCGCTCTTCCAACTCTCGTCGGTGGTGACGAGCTGGCGGCTCCCGTCGGCGAACTCGATCTCGAGCTGGGCGAACGCACCGAGCTCTGAACCGTAGAACCAGCCGCGGCCGGTCCAGCCTAGGCGGCCGCCGAACCAGCCCTTGCCGAGCGCCAGTGCGATCGCGGTGCGAGCCTCGATCAACTCAGTCACGTCGTAGGTCGCGTAACGCAACCTCCACTCGTAGCTGCTCCACCCCGGCGTCAGCACGTCGTCGGAGACGGCTCGGCCGTTCAACCAGGCCTCGACGATGCCGCGAGCGGTGAGGGTGAGCGTCGCCTTCTGGACCGCTCCGTGCCCTTCGTCGAGGTCGAACTCGCTGCGGAGCAGCGGGGCTGAATCGAATGCCGAATCGGGAGCGATCATCTGTGCGTGCCACGTCATTGTGCTGGGCTCTCTCTGCGGGATCGATAAAGGTGAGTGGGATATTGAAACGCTTCAAAGACGGCGTTCCATCCGACGCTAGAAGCCGTTCCCCGTCGTGTCAAGCGCCGGGTTGTGACGATTCAATCCTCGTTCGGAAACTCGCTCATAGAACGAGGCGCAGCAAGGTATGCGCGAGGTCGTGGTGGCCGTTCTCCCACATCACGTCGAGCAGGCACGGAACCGAGACGAATCCGGTGTCGAGGTGAGTACGACCACGAGCAGAAACTCCACCCGGATGCCCACGTGTAGAACGGCGCGCCCGTCGCTACCGCGGCTCCCGCTCCGGACTCGGCTGCGGCGCCCTCCGCGTGAATCCGTGGCGACACTAGGTGTACAGGCCGACACTAGCCGCACAGCACCTAGCGTCAGTGCATACGCCTAGTTTCGCGGCTCGGCAGCTCCGCGGCTCGACGGTTCAGCGGCGGGGCGGCTCGACGTCCCGGCGGCTCCGCGGCTCGGCGGCTCCGCGACTCGGCGTTCGCGGCTCGACGGCTCGCGGCTGGCGCGGGCGCTCAGCGGGCGCGGCGAGCCGGGCCGGTCGAGCCGCGAGGGACGACGTGCGGGCCGAACGAGAGGTCGTGCGCGGGCGCGGTTCCCTCCAGCAGCGACCACATGCGCTGCCACGCCTGCTCGCCGAGGTCCTCGACGGGGATGGCGGCCGTCGTGAGCGGCGGCGTGGTGTAGCGGGCGAAGGGGATGTCGTCGAATCCGGTGACCGAGACATCCTCTGGCACGCGGATGCCCCTCTCGCCGAGCGCGCTCAGCAGCCCCATGGCGACGAGGTCGTTGAACGCGAGCACCGCCGTCGCGCCGGAGTCGACGACGACCTGTGCTGAGGCGTGTCCGTCTTCGAAGCCGACCCCGCACGGACTCGTCGCGATGCTCGCATCGGTGTGGGATGCCTGGAACTCGCGGATGGCGGCTAACCGGTTGAGGTTCGAGGCGGCCTGCCGGCTGCCCGCGAGGTAGAGCATCTCGCGGTGGCCGAGCTCGTAGAGGTGGTCGAGTAGTCCCGTGAGGCCCGCCTTGTAATCCGCGACCACGGACGGCACATGCTGTGCCGAGTCCCGCCGCTGAGGGGAGGCGCTCTCGGCCGGTCCCGGACCGATCGAAGCCATGCCGCCGAGCGCCGAGGTGGCGGGATCCGGGATGCGATTGATGATGACGGCGGGAGCCAGTAGCGGCAGCACGGCCGCGAGCTCCTCGGCGGGCATGCGCGGCGCACACAGGACGATGCCGTCGCAGCGGCGACGGGCATCCAGAGCCAGAACCCGCTCCTCGCTCGCCTGCTCATGCGAATCGGCGACGAGCACGTGGTAGCCCCGCTCGGATGCCCCGTCGCTGAGCCCGCGCAGCGCGCCCTGGAACGTGGGGTTGCCCAGGTCGGGCACCACGACCGCGATGGTCTGCGTGGTGCCGAGCACGAGACTGCGGGCCAGCGGACTGGCGGAATAGCCCAGGGACGATGCAGCCTCCCGCACCCGCTCGGCGAGCGCGGCATCGACCGTGGTGCTGCCGTTCATCACCCGTGAGACGGTCGACAGCGACACTCCGGCCCGCGCTGCGACGTCCGCGATCGTGGCGCCACCGCGTCGCACACCCGACTTCGTTCTGGCCACCGTGGCCCCCTTCTCGACGCTGCCCCACGATATCGTGTATCGTGAGAGAAAGCGTTTTCTCACGCTAGCAGGTCGCGTCGCCGAAAGCCCCGATTCGAGGTCGGCGGCGCGGCGCACGTCATGTCCGGCGCACGTTCGACCGGGCCAGTTCGAAAGAGGAACATCGTGCCGCACCGCACCCGGTATGCCATCGTCGGAACCGGTTCCCGCGCCCAGATGTACATCGACGCGATCATCGGCCAGCACGCCGATGCCGCCGAGCTCGTCGCAGCGCTCGACCCGAATCAGGGCCGCCTCGAGCACTACGTGAACCACATCGCACAGGTGGCTCCGGATGCCGGCACTCCCGTGACCGCGCATCCCGACGAGCTCGAGCGCGTCATCCGTGACGAGCGCATCGAGCGTGTCATCGTGACCTCGCCCGACTTCACGCACGCCGAGTACGTCTCCCGTGCCCTGCGGGCAGGTGCCCGCGTGGTCGTCGAGAAGCCGCTGACCATCGACGAGGCGGGAAGCCGTCGCATCGTCGAGGCGGTGCGCGAGACCGACGGTGACGTCGTCATGACGTTCAACTACCGGTACGCGCCGCGCAACAGCGCGTTCAAGCGCGTGATCTCCTCTGGCGCGATCGGGCGCCCGTTGTCCGTCCATTTCGAGTGGGTGCTCGACACGTCGCATGGCGCTGACTACTTCCGCCGCTGGCACCGGCAGAAGGCCAACTCGGGCGGCCTGCTCATCCACAAGGCGTCGCACCACTTCGACCTCGTCAACTGGTGGATCTCCGACGTGCCGGCACGCGTGTTCGCCTCGGGGGGCTTGCGCTTCTATGGCGCGGACAACTGGCGAGGCCGCGGCGGAGGCGAGCGTCCGGAACGCGGCACCGGGGCATCCGGCGATCCGTTCGCGCTCGATCTCGAGGCGGACGAGAAGCTGCGCGACCTGTATCTGCGCAACGAGCGGTATGACGGATACCTGCGCGACAAGGATGTCTTCGACCCCGGCATCAGCATCGAGGACAACCTCTCGCTCGTGGTCGACTACGCGGGCGGCCCGAGCATGAGCTACTCCCTCAACGCGCACAGCCCGTGGGAGGGCTACCGGATCGCGGTGAACGGCACCGAGGGGCGCGTCGAGCTCGACGTCGTCGAGCGCAGCGACGTGAGCCTGGACGGCGGGGGTCGCATCGTCGACCCCTCCGCCGTGGTGGATTCCCGGTCGGCAACGTTGCGGCCGCGCGGAGAGCACATCCTGCTGCAGCGGCACTGGGAGGCGCCAGAAGAAGTCGAGATCCCGGCGGGCGAGGGCGGGCACGGCGGCGGCGACGCCATCCTGCTGCGCGACGTGTTCGTCGGCCGCGGCGAGGACGACCTGGGCCGCGCGGCGGACTACCAGGACGGCATCCGTGCGATCGCGGTCGGAATCGCGGGCAACCGCTCGCTGGCGACCGGACTGCCCGTACGGGTCGATGAACTGGACCTGGGCGTGCGGCTGGGCGACGCGAGCTCCGTGAGCGCGCCGCAGTCGCCCGCCGTCGGACAGCCGTCGTACTCCCCGGTCGCTCCGGCTCCGGAGAACGCGCGATGAGTCGCGTTCTCGTCACCGGAAGCTCCGGCCGCCTCGGCCGCAGCGTGGTCGCGGTGCTGACCGAGCGTGGGCACGAAGTGATCGGCGTGGACCTCACGGTCCCGACCGAGGTTGCGGCCGAGCAGGTGTCCGCGGACCTGACCGACGCGGCACAGGCATCCGCCGTCATCGCCGAGGCGCGAGTGGATGCCGTCATCCACCTCGCCGCCATCGCCGTGCCGTTCAGCGCGCCGGAGCAGCACATCCTGCGCACGAACGCGTCGCTCGCCTACAACGTGATGCAGGCCGCGGTGGATGCCGGTGTTCGCAAGATCGTGACGGCATCCAGCCCGACGGTGTTCGGCTACGGATCGCCGGCCGGCTGGGTTCCCGAGCGGCTGCCGCTGGACGAGGATGTCGAGCCGCGACCGTGGAACGCGTACGCGCTGTCGAAGCTGCTCGCCGAGCGGACCATGGCGATGTTCGCGGCGCAGAAGGGCGACGAGGTGCGGCTCGCCGCGTTCCGCCCGTGTTACGTCGTCGCTCCCGAGGAGTGGCACGGGGCTCCTACGCAGCAGGGCCACACGATCCTCGAGCGGCTCGACGATCCGGCGCTCTCAGCCCCCGCTCTGTTCAACTACGTGGACGCCCGCGACGTGGGCGGGTTCCTCGACACGCTCGTGGCCGGACTCGACGACATTCCGAACGCGCAGACGTTCATGGTCGGAGCCGCCGATGCGCTGGCGCGTCGGCCGCTCGCCGAGCTGATGCCGGTCTACTGGCCCTCGACGGCGGATGCGGCCCGCGAACTCACCGGCACAGCGCCCGCGTTCTCGATCGAGAAGGCGAGGCGGCTGCTGGGCTGGACGCCCACGCACGACTGGCGCAGCGAGCTCGCCCCTGTACTGACCGGAGGTACCCGATGAAGTTCGATGGCGTGCTGTTCTTTCCCGTGACGGCGTTCGCCGCCGACGGATCCGTCGACACGGCGCTCACGGCCGAGCATGTGGCCTCGCGCCTTCCGTTCGGGCCCGGCGGCGTCTTCCCGGCGTGCGGCACCGGCGAGTTCCACGCGCTGAGCGCATCCGAGGTCGGCGACGTCGTCGCGGCCACCGTGAAGGCGGTCGACGGGAGCGTTCCCGTCGTGGCCGGGGCGGGCGGCCCGCTGGGGCACGCGATCGAGTGCGCAAGGCGCGCGGCGGATGCCGGTGCCGACGCCCTGCTCGTGCTCCCGCCATACCTGGTCGGAAGCACCACGTCGGGAACGGTCGCGTACATCGAGGCCGTGCTGCGGGCATCCGATCTGCCGGTCATCGTCTACCACCGCGGCTCTGCACGCCTCAACGAGGATGCCGCCGCACGGCTCGCGACCAACCCGCGCGTGCTCGGCTTCAAGGACGGCGTCGGCGATCTCGGCGTCGCGCAACAGCTCGTGCGTGCCGTCGCCGCGACCGGGCGCGAGGACTTCGCGTTCTTCAACGGCCTGCCCACCGCGGAGCTCACGCAGCAGGCGTACCGCGCGATCGGCATCCCGCTGTACTCGTCGGCAGCCTTCGCAATGGCGCCCCGGGTGGCGAAGGCGTTCTACGAGGCGTACGCGTCGGGCGACGACGCGCGTCGCCTCGAGATCCTCGACGCGTTCTACCTGCCGCTGGTGCGGCTGCGCGACGAGGTGCCAGGGTTCGCGGTGTCGCTGGTGAAGGCGGGCGTGCGTCTCGGGTCCAGCGGAGCTCGTGGACTGCCGGTCGGCGGGGTGCGTCCGCCACTCGTGGATCCGGACGAGCGGCAGGTCGAGGAGCTGCGACGCATCCTCGCGATCGGCGACGAGCTCGTCGCATAGCGGGCCGCGATGTTCAGTTGCGCAAGTGACAGGCCGGCGAAAGCGAGACGACCGTGAGCATCGCACGACCCACCGACACTGCCGCGTTGGGCCGCATCACCGGCCTTCGCACGCGGCTGATCGACGTTCCGCTGCTGCGGCCGTGGGGAACGGATGTCACGCAGTGGCACATCATCGAGGTGCTCGTGGACACCGAGTCCGGCGTCACCGGCCACGGCTTCAGTTGGACGCCCACCATCGGCGCGCACTCGGTGCAGGCCATGCTCGACCACGACATCCGCGATTTCGTGCTCGGCCGCGACGCGGATGCCCGCACACTGTGGACGCCGCTCTGGCAGCGCTTGCACGAGGCGGGTTCCGGCGGCGTGACCACCATCGCGATGGCCGGTCTCGATCTCGCGCTGTGGGATGCCGCCGGGCGGGCGGTGCAGGCATCCGTCACCGAGCTGCTGGGTACGAGCCGGGCATCCGTCGGGGTCTACGGCAGCGGGGTGAACCGGCACTACTCGCTGGACGAACTCGTGGCTCAGGCCGGGCGATGGCGGGATGCGGGCTACCGGCTCGTCAAGATCAAGGTGGGCGGGCATCCGCTGGCCGAAGACGTCGACCGGGTCGCTGCGGTGCGCGAGACCATCGGGCCGGATTCCGAGCTCGCGATCGACGCGAACCAGCTGTGGGACCTCGACGAGGCGGAGCGTGCGATAGGCGAGCTGAGCCGATTCGGGCTGCGCTGGATTGAGGAGCCGCTGCGGGCCGACGACCTGCTCGGGCATGCCGAGCTGCGCTCGCGCATCGACGTTCCGGTCGCGCTTGGCGAGAATCTGCACACGGCGTACCGGTTCCGCGAGGCGATCGAGCTGGGCGCGGCGGACATCCTGCAGCCGAACGTGATCCGCGTCGGCGGAATCACGCCGTTCCTCGCGATCGCCGAGCTCGTGACCGGCGCTGGAGCGAGCGCGGCAGCCGACGCCGGCGCCGATGCGGCGGTCGCGGGGGTCGAGTTGCACCCGCACCTGCTGCCTGAGCTATCCGGCCAGCTCGCCCTCGCCCTGCCGCGAGAAACGCTCGTCGAAGACGTCGAGGATGCCGGTTTCGAGCGGCTGGGACTGCTCGCCGAGCCCGCGCCCGTGCGCATCGCGGATGCCGCACTCACCTCTGCGGCGCGCCCCGGCCTCGGCATCACGCTGGCCTAGCCCAGCCCCCTCAGCGGGAAGTTCCCGCGAACTTGGCCACGGCGTCCGGCGACTCCGGCGTGAAGAAGTTCACGAGGGTGCCGTCAGGGTCGCGCACGAGCAGCGACCGGTTTCCCCAGGGCATCGTGGTCGGGCGCTGCACGACCTCCATCGTGTCGGCCGGCAGCGAGTCGAAGAGTGCGTCCACGTCGTCGACGATGAACTCGACGATGGCCGACCTGTTGGCGGCCGGTTCGGCGGAGCCAGGGCCGAAGAGCGCGACCGTCCGGGTGCTGCCGATGGCCAGCGTGCCGTTCTTCGTACGCAGTTCGGCGAAGTCAGGCGTCGGTCGCACCGCGTTGACGCCGGTCATCCGCTCGTAGAACGTGACGAGTCGATCGACGTCGGCGGTGATGAGGCGGATCGAGACGAGATTCATGATTCCTCCAGGGTCGGAAAGGTTGGTGGAATCCATGCTCGCGAGAAGTGCCGACAGCGTCCTGTCGGTGTTTCCGACGAAATCGTGAGCCCGAACATCCATCGAGCCCGACGTCTCAGAGCAGCGTCAGCGAGCGCAGGTCGCCCTCCGGAACCTGGACGTCGTCGGCCGACAGAGCGCGCGGCGACACCCTCTCGCTCAGCGCCGTGACCCCATCGATGCGGTCGAAGCGGAACGCGCGCGGTGCATCGCGCATCCTGCACCATCCGAGCAGGTACCAGGCGGTGGTGGAGCGGATGTACCCGAGCGGCTCGACGTCGCGCACGGTCTGCCGGCCGTCGCGATCGGTGTAGCCGCAGACGGAGCACGCGCCGCTGCGAAACCGCCGCCGCAAGCTCACGCGGAACGGATGTCTCGCGCTCGGGCACACCGATCACGTGAACTCGCTCGACGAGGTCTTCGGCATCCGCTGCGTCGCGCTCCGCCATCGCACCGAGCAGTTTGCGCAGCGCGCTGCCTCCCGCGATGTGAAAGGGACTGTCGGATGCCGTGAGCTGCAACGCGACGGCCACGGCTACCGCCTCGTCGGGAGAGAAGTTCAGAGGTGGCAGCGTTCGATCGCGGTCGATGCAGTATCCGCCCGTGCGTCCCGGCTCTGCCCAGATCGGAACGCCGCCCTGCTGCAGCGCATCGATGTCGCGTTCGATGGTGCGAACGCTCACTTCGAATCGCCGCGCGAGCCAGGTCGCGCTCCGCGGCCGCGGCGCTACCGCACGCAGTTCCTCCGTGACGGCGTAGAGGCGATCGATTCGGTTCACCTCTCGACGGTAGCGGGATCAGCTGTCCGCTTTCGACAGCGGAGAGCCGGAACTCGACACCTGCTGACCTCGACGCACGAACCGTTGCCGGGTTCTACTCACGGGCATCAGCGTGGGGGCCGGAGCGCTCTTTCGACTTCCACCTCAGGCGACGGAGTCGAAGTGAATTCTGAGACCCAGCGCTCCGGCGACCTTGACAATGGTGGCGAAGCTGGGGTTGCTGTTGCCCGAGAGTGCCTTATAGAGGCCTTCGCGGCTCATGCCCACACGGCGGGCGAGTTCGCTGATGTTGCCCGACCGTGCGATGACACCGAGCGCTCGAACGACGAGTGTGGGATCATCCGCGCCGCCGTCGAGTGCCGCTTCCAAGTAGGCAGCAGCATCTTCGAGGTCGGTCAGGTAGTCCGCGCTGTCGTAGGGCCCGAACTTCTCAGTCGCGTCACTCATGATTCCTCCACTCCTGGGCGATTCGGTGTGCTCGGTGAATGTCGCTTTGCTGGGTCGACTTGTCTCCGCAGCACAGCAGCAGGACCAGCTGGCCACCGTCTTGCACGTAGTAGACGCGGTAGCCGGGCCCGTAGTCGATCCTGAGCTCGAGGACCCCTCCGCCGACGTATCGCGCATCACCGGGATTCCCTGCGGCAAGTCGATCGATACGCACGAGAATGCGTACCCTCGCCTGCCGGTCATTCAGTTTTCGGAGCCAACGGTTGAAGGTTTCGCTTCTCAGAACCTCAACTATGTGTCAACTGTAGTTCACAACACAACCTTTGCTGAAGCTGCGTTGGACCTCGCCTGCAGTGCAGCGACCTCGCCGCGATCGTGTCGACCGGAGCCCTGTGACCGTTCGGCCCGCACGTGCGATCCTCGAACCATGGCGTGCACCTGGTTATCCGTAACGGTCGAGTTGCTCGGCGGTCGCGGGCACGAGCTGTGGCCGTATCCCGGGCGCGTGTTCGCGGTCGGGCCGTTGCACACTTTCGGGCAGCTGGCGGATGCGATCAACGATGCGTTCGCGCGGTGGGATCGCTCGCACGTGACGATGTTCACACTCGCCGACGGACGCGTGGTCACTGATGTCGACACCGGGCTCGAGCTGGCCGGATCGCCAGACGGCGCGCTGCTTCGCCCCCTCGACATGGCTACCACCACGGTCTCCGGCAGCGTCGGCCTGGGCGCCGAGTTCCAGTTCACCTTCGACCTCGGCGACCGGTGGACTCACCGCTGCGTCGTCGAGGAATACCTGGTCGATCCGATCGAAGTGCTCGGCGCGGTGCCGCCCGGACCGCTTCCGTCTTGGGGATGGGGGGAGCTACCTGATCAGTACGGTCGCCGCTGGTCCGACGACGACGGACAAAGTCGCGCGCCGAAGCGACCCGCGCATCCTCATCCGATGCTGGTCGGTCTGTGGCCCGCACACGGCCAAGTGCTCGATCTCGATCTGACGGAAGTGCGCAAGGCGATCGCGGCAAAGGATGTGTCGCACTTTCTCGCGGCGTTGTCCGGTCGGGACATCGACGACGCCTTGCAGCAGATCTCCGCCGGACTACGGATCGCGCTGGCGGAGCACGCTCCTGATGCCGAGACGACGGCATTGTCGGTCGTGAACCGCCTGACGTCGCGCGGTGCGGCCGGAGATCAGGTGCTCGCTGACGAACTCCTGGCGCTGCTGCGCGGAGAGACTCCGGCCGGACAGCCCGTGCCCGTCGACCTCGAGATGCTCGCCTACTCGCTTGATCGCGGTCCCGAGATGTCGCTGGGCGTCTACGTCGATCTGGTCACCGGCGATGTGCTGGACGAGAGCGAGACCGACCCGTTGCTGTTGGGGGAGGATGCTGCCGTCGACGTGGAGGCCGAGCCGGATCGCTGGCTGTTCGTGCATCTCACCGAGTCGCGCGAGCAGTGGCTCGACATGGAGGCGTTCGCCGAGTCGCAGCACGACCAGGACCTGCGGGAGCGATTGGAGAGAGCGATCGAGGGCAGAGGCGCCTTCCGGCGATTCCGCGACCTCCTCCACGAGGAAGACCTTGAAGAACGGTGGAACGTGTTCTCCACCGACCGCCAGATCGGGAGAGCACGGGAAGCACTCGCCGACAGCGGATTCCGCGCAGTCCCGGGCTGACTGCGGGACGGGTGCTCCCCGGGTCGTTCCAAATCCGACACAATCGTTCCAGATTCACGACAACTGTGCCAGCATCGTCATATGAACTTGAGCGAGCCGCTTGACGGCCTCACCACCACGGTGGAGGCGGCCGTGCTTCGCGTTCTCGCCCGCGCGGATACCGGCTTCTCGGGGCGACGGGTGCACGCGCTCGCTGACGTGGGCTCGACGTCCAGCGTGCATCGTGCGCTTGGTTCACTTGTGCGTGTAGGTGTCGTGACGGCCGAGGTGAGCCCGCCGTCTATCATCTACCGCGCCAACCGTGACCACGTGCTCTGGCCGGTGATCCAGGCGGGGCTGGATGCGCGCGCTCGGGTGTTCGGGGGCATCCGCACCTTTTGCAAGGAGTTGGTGCCCGAGGAAGTCCCGGACGAACAAGGGCTCACGGTGGTCGTGTACGGTTCGGTCGCGCGCCGTGAGTCCACGCTCGACTCCGACGTCGATCTCTTCGTGGTGTTCCCCGACGAGTTCGACGGCGACGCTCGGGCGGACATCGGTTACCGACTGTCCGGCCATGTCGGCCGCATCACGGGTAACGAGACGCAGGTGGTCTCAGTCGACCGGTCTGAAGTCGCGGAGCGGATCAAGGAGAACGACGCGCTCATCGTCAACGTTCTCCGCGACGGCATCCTCGTCTTCGGCGCGCCGCTCAGCCGAAGCGCAAAGCACGTCGCATGAATCCTCGGATCAGTGCTCGAAGGCAGCCAATGGATGCCGCCGCTGTGCGCATACGGTTCCGTGACGCAGAGACGCGCCTCGCATCGGCCGAACTCCAACTGACGGGGGAGAGTCCGCACGAGTGGAAGCACGCCGCCGAGATCGCGGTGAGTACGGGCATAGCGGCGAGCGACGCGATCTGTGGGCATGTCCTTGGCTACAAAGTGGCATCGGAGTCTCATCGTGATGCCGTCGAGGCCCTGCGGACGGCGACGGATGCTGCAACGGCGAAGCACCTCGATGCGCTCCTGGCGGTGAAGTCCGCGCAGTCGTACGGCGATCGGCTACCCACGAAAGCGGATGCATCCAGGCATGTCTCGCACGCGCGGCGCCTCGTCGACGCTGCCAGGACGGTGTTGGCCGGCTGAGTCGCGGCGAGGAGCTCGCCGGCCGCGACAATCGTGCCGCCGCTCACCGCTCCAGCGTGCCCGGGCGGAGCCGCCCTGCAACCTCGATGGTCGGCCACCGCTCGTCGACCGTGATCGGATCGATGAGCGGCGCATCGGGAGTCCCGGCCAGCAGCACGGTGTCTTCGACCTTGGCGCCGCGCACCCATGGATTCCAGGTGAAGGCTTGCCCGAGTCGCGCGAGATCCGTTGTCGACGGCGTCGCACGCGGGTCACGGCCGTTGTAGCCGGCTGCACCGCCCTGGTGATGGCGCTGCCACTGGGCGGCGTCGAACCCGTTCGCTGGGTACGCGGCCGCGATCGTGGCGAGCACGTCGCTCAGCGGGGCATCCGGAACCGTCGCATCGAACGCGGCGGCCTCGACCTGCAGGATGCGCCGTTCGGCATCGCGCTCGCCTTCGGTGAGCGGCCCGAACGACACCCACCGGCTGAGGTTCGCGATGAGCCCGTCGCGGCGCGCGCAGATCACAAGCATCGCGCGGCGGCCGATCGGGGCATCCGTGGGCAGCGGGTGGGGGAGGGATGCCCGCGACTCACCCGCGACCAGCAGCACGAGCGGATCGGAGCCGACGGCCACCAGCCGCTGGGCTGTCTCTGCCGCAACCCGCCGCTCGGACCAGGTCGGCTCGGCGTCGAGTAGCACGTCAGTGGCGGCTTTTGCGGCATCCGCGCTCAATGAGCGGAAGCGCTGTCGCTCACCCGGAAGCAGCACGGCCCGTGCTGCCCGGAGTTCGGCATCCACGTCCTGTTCGCGCAGCGCCCCTGCCGAAGCGAGCACAGCCAGCGGCTCGAACCACGCACGGTCGTGCACGACGACGCCACTGGGTAACTCCTCGGCGACGAGTCGCGCGGTCTCGTTCGAGGTGACGAACACCTCGTCGGTGTCGCGTGCGACACGCACGGCGACGATCGGATCGGCCGCCAGGCTCACGCCGAGCCGGCCGCCGTCGAGGTACCACGACACGGCGGCGGCGCTCGTCAGCAGAACGGAGTCTGCCTCGCCAGCGCGGTCGAGGATGTCGAGCACTCGCGCACGCTTCACGGCCCGGTCGGAGGCGCGCTGGGCCGAGGTGTCGTGGTTCGATGCCGCCGGACCGGCCGTCGCGGTCATGATCGGCTCCCCCCGATGAGCGTTGCGAGCTCGCCCGCCTCCGCCGGCGAGACGCTCCCGTCGACCACGGCCGCGCGGTACCTGCGGGTCAGGCCGTCCTCTGGGACCGGAGTGCGGGCATCCCATGCGACGGCCGATCCGATGCCCGGGTAGTCCCGCACGCGCACGAACCACGGATCCGCCGCCGTGACCTCGTCACCGCCAGCGAGTACGACGGATGCCCGCCCGTTGTGTTCGGGACCGGCCGTGAACTGCGCGCTGAAGGCCAGCCATCCGGCCACCGAGCCGTTCACGTCGTCTTCGCCAGAGGCATCCGGAGTGAAGACGCTCACTTCGGAGCAGTCGGGGAAGCGCCAGAAGAACCCGCCGTACCCAGCGCCGGCGCGGCCCTTGCTGCCCGGGCTGCCGAGAGACACGTCGTTCGCGACCGGCGTGAGGTGCACATCGACCTCGAGCGCCCACGCGTGCCGGTCGCCCCCGAACGCGATCGGACGCCAGCGGATGCTCCGCCGCTCCTCGAGTACTGCCTCGCCGTCCGGACCTCGCCAGACGAGTTCGTGCTCGACGCCGTCCCCGAGCTGCCCGGTCTCGAGCCGGTCCGTGCGCACCACCTCGATGCGCCCGTGGTCGTCGAGCGTCTCGTACCCGCTGTCGCGCACGTAGGTGCGGCCGCCCCAGAAGTTGACGCCTGTGGCATCCTGCACCGTGAACCCCACACCGCTGTGCCAGTCATGATCGGCCGCATGCGCCGCCGTGATGGTGACGCCGCTCAGCGTGCGCACCGGATGCAGGTACGGATGCGGGCTCGAGAACTCGATCGTGCCGCCGCCGTCGACCTCTTCTGCCACCAGCGTGCCGTCGACCTCGGCCGCGGCGATCACGCGGTCGACGCCGCGCATGGCCCACGGAACGCCCTGCTCGCTGAACGTGACGCCTGCCGCGGATGCCGCCCGCACCGACTCCACGATGCGGTCGACGATGGGGTACTCGTCGCCCTCCTCACCGTGCCATGTCACCTGGCGGGGATCGATCTTGGTCGGCTCCGGCGCCCGCCGCACCGCCTCCACGACGCGCATGAAAGCCCCGGTCGAGACAAGCGGCACGATGAGCTCCGCGCCGCTGCGCCGATGCTCGATGAGGTTCTCGAGCAGGTCGGCGCGATCGAACGTGCGCTGCTCGTCTCCGATGCTGACGACATCCGTCGTGTAGGAGAAGGTGGCGGATGCCCGCTGTCCGAGAACGGTCACAGTCGCGCCGCGATCTGGCTCGTCGTGCAACTCGGGTGGGGCGCACAGCGTGAGCACGCAGGTCACGGTCGGATGCCCTGGCCCGCTGATGCGGATGACGGACGTGTCGTCGGCCTCGATCGCGTTCGCCCGGTACAGCTCCGTCTCGACCCGGCTGACGGAGTCGGCGGTGTCGTAGCCTGCGATGCGGAGCGCGGTCGCGACAGCGTGCGCGAGCGGGTTCGTAGCAACGCCATCGACCACCGCATGGCCGTCGAGCGTGCGCCGGCCGGCCCACCTGGCGCGTGCCCAGTACGACTTCTTGCGGCTCCATAGGCCGGTCGCGCTGACTCGTTCAGTGAGGCCGAGGTCGAGATCGTCATCCTTCAAGGCGGCGATAGCGGCCGACCCGAGGCTCTGGAATCCCACCTGCACGACACGCCGGGTCTCGCGCTGTACCTCCAGCAGCCGCTCGAACGCCGCCATCGTGGGCACCGGCGGCTTCTCGAGCAGCACGTCCGCGCCGGCGCGCATCGCGATCTCCGCGAGGCGTTCGTGCGTGTCGAGGGGCGTCGCGACGATGACGATGTCGGCCCTGTGCCGGGCCAGCGCGGCGGTCAGGTCGGCGTAGATCGGGATGCCGCCGTCGCTGTCGCGCTGCGCAGCAACGGCGGGGTCGACGAGGGCCACGATGACGAGGCGCCCGGCCTCCGCGAGCCGACGGGCGTTCTCCAGATGCAGGCGCCCGTAACCGCCGACTCCCGTGATGACCACGTGCGGCGCTGGAGCGGAATGTGTCTCTGGCATCGGCGACCTCTCTGTCATGGCGCTGTCGTCTCCATCATGCTGCCAACTCTCCATCCTGCCAGAAAGCGCTTTCCCGCGCGAGCGAATGCCCAAGCATGCCGCGAAATCGCGGTCCGAATGTGTCGCTTCCGTCGCGGATAACGGCACCTCCGGACCGCAAGTTCGACACCGAGCTCAAACGTTCGATCGCGAGGACGCTACCAGCGCTTGGTCGTCTGGTTGGCCGCCGGTCGGCGTCGGGCGGGCCGGCTGCCGTGTCGGAATCCGCTGAGGTCATTCGACGTGTGCATGTACCCGATCGCCGATCGGCCGGAGGAGGAACCATGTACGACACGTTGCGCGGCCGCAAGGCGCCGAGTCCCGCGTTGCGGCGCGCCCGCGTCGCGGTCTTCGCGGTCTTCGCGTCCGCCGGATTCCTGGTGGGCATGTGGTCGGGCACGATCCCGCTCGTGGCGGCGGGCGCCGGAGTCTCGGCGGGCGGCCTCGGAGTGGTCATCCTGATCAGCTCGGTCGGAATCGTCGCCGGCGCCCAGGTCGGCGGCCGCGTCCAGGGTCGGGCGGGCAGCGTGGTGCTCTGCATCGCGGGGCTCGCCACGGCGTCGTTCGGTGTGCTGGCGATGGGGTTCGCGGGGGATGCCGGCGTGCTCGCCTGCGCCATGACCATCGTCAGCTTCGGCATGGGCCTGAACGACGTCGGCATGAATCTGCAGGCGGTCGTCGTGGAACGCGCATACGAGAAGCCGATCATGTCGGCGTTCCACGCGTTCTTCTCGCTGGGCGGCGCGGCCGGCGCGCTCGCCGTGCTCGGCACGGCCGCGCTCGGCTGGACCGTGCGCCCGCAGCTCGGTCTCGCCGCTCTGTTGTGCACGATCGCGGTCTCTGTCGCCGGCGGGTGGCTCGTGCGCCCCGCGGTCGAGGCGGCCAGCAGACCGCGCTCCATCGTGAGCGCAGCGGATGCCGTGACATCCGTCGGCGAGGATGCTCGGGCATCCGGAGGCGTGCTCGCTCCCACTACGGGTGGCGACATCCTCCTCGGCCCCGCAGGCTGGCCCGAGTTCGCGGCGGATGCCGCCCATTCCACGACGTCAACCGCACGACCCCGGCGGCTGCCCGTGCGATGGACCCGGGTCGCCGTCATGCTCGGAGCGTGCGCGCTGCTGCTCATGTTCACCGAGGGTGTGGCGACCGACTGGAGTGCACTGCAGCTGACGCAGGCGTTCGGTGCGGCCGCCGGCCTCTCCGCCTTCGGATACGGAGCATTCGCTGTGGCGATGACCGGCGGACGTCTCGTCGTCGACCGCGTCGTCGCCGTGCTGGGTCCGGTCGCGGTCGTGCGCGGCGGAGCGCTTCTCGGTGTGATCGGTCTCGCCGCCGTGCTGGTCGCCCCATCGCTGGGGGTTGCGCTCGCCGGCTGGGCTCTGCTCGGGGCCGGCCTCTGCGGATGCGTTCCGCAGGTCTTCAGCGCTGCCGGCAACCAGCCGCACTCCGGGGTGGTGCTCTCGCGCGTGCTCACCTTCGGTTACGTGGGCATCTTCGGCGGCCCAGCGCTGATCGGATTCGTGGCGAACGCGACGAGCGTCACCGTTGCCCTGATCGCGCCGTTCGCGGCACTCATGCTCGCCGCGCTCCTGGCCGGAGCCGTTCGTCGCACCCCGCGCGAATCGCCGGTCGAGATCGGGCCGTCGGCGCCCGTTCCTGCGCGTCCCGACCCAACATGACGCGGGATCCGTCGTCCGCCAATCGCCGAGGATGAAGGCGATGAGCTTGGGCGAGCGGATGCCTACGCCTTCTGCGCGGCCGCCTCGTCGCCCTCCATCTCGGCCAGCGCCATGCTGCGCGTGGGCTGCGCGAACGTGAACCGCAGCCGGCGTTCGGTGAACGCCAGGCGCATCCCGCGGTAGCGCACCATGTAGTACACGCCGACGGCCGCCGCCAGGATTCCGGAGGCCCCGCCCACCACGAGCGCCCATCGCGGTCCGAACGCGTCGGCCACCCAGCCGACGATGGGGGCGCCGATCGGGGTGCCGCCCATGAAGATGGCCATGTAGATCGCCATCACACGGCCACGCACCACGGGATCGGTGGAGAGCTGCACGACGCCGTTCGCGGTGGTGTTGAACGTCTGAGATGCCACTCCCACGACGGCGAGCATCGCACCGAAGGCCCAGTAGCTGGGCGCGGCGGCCGCGGCGACGCACCCGATACCGAAGACCACACCGGCCACGGAGAGCAGCGACCCGCGCGGTTTCTCGCGCCGCGCGGCCAGCAGGGCGCCGACGACCGATCCGATCGCCATGACGGACGACAGGATGCCGTACTCGCCGGCGCCCTGATGGAACACGGTGCTCGCCATGCTCGCGACGAAGATGGGGAAGTTCAGGCCGAACGTTCCGACCAGGAACACCATCGTGAAGATGGTCAGCAGGTCGGGGCGCCGGCGCACGTAGCGGAATCCCTCGACGAGGCTGCCGCGGGAGCGTGCGGCGCGCTTGGTGACATGCAGCCGGTCGCGCCGCATGAAGTTCAGCGAGGCGAGCACCGCGGCGAAGCTGACTGCGTTGAGCAGGAAGACCCACCCGGCACCGACGGCAGCCGTGAGGAGGCCGGCGACGGCGGGGCCGACCAGTCGGGCGGCATTGAACGACGCCGAGTTGAGCGCCACTGCGTTGCCCAGCATCTTCGGCCCGACCAGGTCACCGACGAACGTCTGACGAGCCGGCGAGTCGAACGCGGCGACGATGCCCAGAAGCAGCGCGAAGAGGTAGACGTGCCACAGCTGCACGATGCCGGTCACGGTGAGGATGCCCAGTCCGAGTCCCAGCAGACCCATCGCGCCCTGCGTCGCCATCATCAGCTTGCGGCGGTCCAGGTGGTCGGCCGCATACCCCGTGATCGGCAGCAGGATGAGCTGCGGTCCGAACTGCAGCGCCATCACGACGCCCACCGCGAGTGCGTCGTTGTGGGTGAGCTGAGTCAGTACGATCCAGTCCTGAGCGGTGCGCTGCATCCACGTTCCCACGTTGGAAACGAGGGCCCCGGCGAACCAGATGCGATAGTTCACCGCCGAGAGCGATCGGAACATCGCGCTCACGAGTCGGCCAGTTCCCGCATCACCTCGGCGGCGTCGGCCAGCAGCGAACGCGTCTCGGAGGGCAGCTTCGCCAGCCGGCGGTCCAGCCATGCGTCCCGCCGCCGGCGTGTCTCCTTCACGAGGTCACGGCCGGCGTCCGTCGGCACGAACAGCACCTTGCGTCGATCATCGGCGGACGCCCGCCTCACCACGTAACCCGCGGACTCCAGCTTGTTGACGGTGCGGTTCATCGAAGGAGGCGTCACGCGCTCGTGGTCGGCGAGCTCGCTGAGCGTCTTCTCGCCCTCGCGATGCAGCAGGGCGAGCACGCTGTACTGGCCGTCGCTCAGGGCCCCGTCGGCCTTCTCGGCCCGGATGCGCCGCGACAGCCGGGCGACAGCGACCCGCAGGTTTCCGGAGAGCTCGTGGGTCGTGATGCGCCGGGGGGCGGGTTCGGTGCGCACCTCGGCCGCGGGTCCGGAGATCGTCGGCGCTGCAGAGGTATCGGCCCGTGCTGCGGTCGAGATCGGCGGAGTCATGATGTTTAGCATAGCAAATTAGCCAGGCTAAGTATTTCGCTCCGTTCGGTTCCGCCGGACAATGAGGTTCAACGCTTCGTGACGACAAGGGTGGGTCAGACACCCGAAGGGAGACCTCATGAGTTCCGACGAGAAGCGGGGCCGCATCACCATCGATCTGTTCAGCACCCTCGACGGAGTACAGCAAGCGCCGGGTGGTCCGGAGGAGGATCCGTCGAACGGTTTCCGGTTCGGCGGCTGGCAGGCCCCATTGAACGACCCGGCCGTCGGCGAATGGGTCATGGCGGGAATGGAGGGCATGGACGCCCTGCTGCTCGGCCGCCGCACCTACGATATCTTCGCCGGGTACTGGCCGCATCACACCACCGGCGAGGCCGAGGGCGTGATCGGACGCCTCTTCGACGGCATCCCGAAGTACGTGGCGTCGCGGGGAACACCGCGGCTCGACTGGCAGGGCTCCAAGCAGCTGGGCCCCGATGTGCTCGCCGATGTGGATGCTCTACGCGACAAGCACAGGAATGTGCACGTCATCGGCAGCATCGATTTCGCCCGCACGCTGTTCGACGCGCAGCTCTTCGACGAGCTGAAGCTCTGGGTCTATCCGTTGGTGCTCGGCACGGGCAAGAGCCTCTTCGAGGACGGCACGGTCCCGGCGAGCCTGAGGCTGCTGGCGCCGGCCGAGACGTCCTCGAACGGTGTGGTGCAGCTGCGCTACGCGCCGAACGGTGAGCCGACAGTGGGCGACATGACCGTCTAGCTGCGAGAATCGCCCCGTGCCGAGCTTCGAAGACGAACAGGGTGTGACCGTCACGTACTACGCGTGGCGGGTCGAGCATCCGCGAGCCGTGGTGCACCTGGTGCACGGGCTCGGCGAGTACGCCACCCGGTACGAGCCGCTCGTGAACATGCTGAACGAGAACGGCTTCTCGGTATACGCGGCCGACCAGCGCGGACACGGTCGGACCGGCCTCGGCCAGTGGAACGGCGACCACTCCAAGCTTGGCCGGCTGGGCCCGGGCGGCCTGCGCGCGGCGGTGGACGACATCCGCTCTCTGAACGGGATCATCCGCAAGGAGAATCCGGACGTTCCGCTCGTGCTCCTCGGGCACAGCTGGGGCTCGCTCATGGCCCAGATGCTCGTCAACCGCCACGCCGAGGAGGTCGACGCGCTCGTTCTGACCGGAACCGCGTACCGCACGCCGCTGCGCATGGAGGCGGGCGACCTCAACAAACACCACAAGGCACTCGGCACCACCGGATACGAGTGGCTGAGCCGGGACCCGCAGGTCGCTGCCGACTTCGCCGCGGATCCCCTCACCTTCGATGCGAAGGTGCTGAAGCTGTTCGGCGTCGTCGACGGCCTGCGACTCTACGGGCGGCCCGCGCGGGGCATCCGCGACGTTCCGCTGCTCGTCATGATCGGCGAGGAGGACTCGCTCGGCGGTCCGGCGAGCGCACGGATGCTCGTGGCCGCCTACAAGCGCCGCTCCGGCTTCTCGGACACCACGCTGGTGATCTATCCGGGCGCGCGGCACGAGGTGTTCAACGAGACGAACCGCGACGAGGTCGTCGGCGACCTCGTGCGCTGGCTGGATGCCCGGTTCCCCGCCCGGGTCTGATCGCGCGGAGCGCCGGCGCGCATCCGTAGGGTGGAACCATGCACGGTGAGTACAAGGTTCCCGGCGGCAAGCTGGTCGTCGTCGACTTCGACGTCGTCGACAGCGCGATCGCGGACTTCCACCTGTCCGGTGACTTCTTCCTCGAGCCGGACTCGGCGCTGGAGGCCATCGACGCCGCGGTGAACGGCCTCTCGGCGGAGGCCGACACGGCCGCCATCGCGGACGCCATCCGTCGTGCTCTCCCGGCGGATGCCGCCCTGCTCGGCTTCTCGCCGGAGGCGGTGGCCGTCGCCGTCCGCCGCTCGCTCTCGAATGCGACGGCGTGGCGCGACTACGACTGGTCCATCGTGCACGCCAAGGCGGTGCCACCGCGCCTGCATCTCGCTCTCGACGAGGCGCTGAGCAATTCGCTCGCGGCCGGTCATCGCGGTCCGACGTTGCGCATCTGGGAGTGGGACGAGTCCGCCGTGGTGATCGGCAGCTTCCAGTCCGTGAAGAACGAGGTAGACCCTGACGGCGCGGCCCGATACGGATTCGACGTGGTGCGCCGTATCACCGGCGGCGGCGCCATGATGATGGAGAAGGGCAACGTCGTCACGTATTCGCTGTATGTTCCGGCCGACCTCGTCTCGGGCATGAGCTTCGCCGACAGCTACGCCTACCTCGACGACTGGGCGCTCGTCGCCCTGCGCTCCCTGGGAGTGGATGCCACGTATAAGCCGCTGAACGACATCGCCAGCCCGCAGGGCAAGATCGGCGGCGCTGCGCAGAAGCGGTTCAAGAACGGTGCCGTTCTGCATCACGTGACGATGAGCTACGACATGGACGGCCAGAAGATGACCGAGGTGCTGCGCATCGGCCGGGAGAAGATCAGCGACAAGGGCATCGCATCCGCCGCCAAGCGCGTGGACCCGCTGAAGGCGCAGAGTGGTCTCAGCCGTGCGGAGATCATCGACCGCATGAAACAGACATTCACCGAGCTGTACGGCGCACACCCCGGCGACATCACCGACGCCGAATACGCGGATGCCGAGCGCCTCGTCGCAGAGAAGTTCGGCACCGACGACTGGCTCTACCGGGTGCCCTGACACCAGCGCTCATCCAGCGCGGCGGCGCACCGTGCAGGCGACTCCTAGACGTTCGCTTATACTATCGGCGTGGGTTGGTGGATACTGCTCGGCGTGGTCGCCGTCGGGGTGCTGCTGTGGGTGGCCCATCGGCTCGGCTGGATCGACCTCAGCGACAAGAGCCGCAACTCCTCCAAGGGCGGGTCGTCCAGGGGCGGCGGCGCTCTGCTGATCGGCGACGAGGTCTTCGCGCCGGCCAAGTACGAGGCACAGCTCGAGCTCGACGCACGCGCTCGTCTGCCCGTGCCTTCACCCGTCCCCGGCGACGGCGACAAGGGTATTTTCGGCAACGGACCGGTGCGCATCCGCCTCGATGCCGACGGCAATCCGCTGCACTGACCGTCGCGTCGCCCTTCGCACGTCGTCGCCGCCCGCGGCATGATGGGCGGATGGAGTCCCAAGCCGCGCTGAACGAGATCGCGTTCCTGCTCGAGTACGACCTCGCGCCGCGGTTCAAGGTGCAGGCGTTCCGGCGTGCGGCATCCGCGATCGATGGCATGACGGATGCGCAGCTTCGCGAACGCATCGCGGACGGCCGGCTCTCCCGCACGAAGGGCATCGGCGACCGAACGTTCCAGGTGATCTCGCAGGCGGTCGAGGGCGCCGTGCCCGACTACCTCGTCGCGCTGCGCGACGCGCGCCCGGAGCGGCCCGACTCTCCGCTGGCAGCGCAGCTGCGCGGAGACCTGCACACGCACACCGAGTGGTCGGACGGCACCGTGCCGATCGCGGCGATGGCGGACGCGGCCACGGCCCTCGGCCGCGAGTACATCGCCATCACCGACCACTCGCCGCACCTCACAGTGGCGAACGGCCTGAGCGTCGAGCGGTTGCAGCAGCAGCTCTCCGACATCGAGGCGTGGAACCGTTCGGCAGACGGCGGCGTGACGCTGCTCAGGGGAATCGAGGTGGACATCCTCGAAGACGGCACCCTCGACCAGACCCGCGACATGCTCGGCCGCCTCGACGTGGTCACCGCGAGCGTGCACTCGAAGCTGCGAGCGGATGCCGCGACCATGACCGCGCGCATGCTCGGCGCGGTGCGCGATCCGGCGACGAACGTGCTGGGCCACTGCACCGGTCGACTGGTGAAGGGCTCGCGCGGAACCCGTCCGCAGTCCGAGTTCGACGCCGAGAAGGTGTTCGCGACCTGCGCGGCGGAGGGCGTCGCGGTGGAGATCAACTCGCGTCCCGAACGGCAGGATCCCCCGGACGACCTCATCGCGATGGCACTGGACGCCGGATGCCTGTTCAGCATCGACAGCGACGCTCACGCTCCGGGGCATCTCGCCTTCGTCGCCCTCGGCGCGGTCCGTGCAGAGGCGGCAGGCGTGCCCGCCGACCGCGTGGTCACGACGTGGCCGCTGCCGCGCCTCCGGGACTGGCTGGAGTCCCGGCGAGCTGACTCTCAGCCGGCGCTTTGAGACGCCTTCTGCAGGTCCTGGTACTCCGGATGCCGCTGCATCCACGACCGCACGTACGGGCACAGCGCAACGACCCGCAGGCCGGCACCGCGCGCGTCATCCAGCGCCGCCTGCACGAGATCGCCGGCGAGTCCCTCTCCCTGGTGCCCCTCGTCGACCTCGGTATGCGTGAACACGATGTGGTCGTCGAACCTCTTGTAATACGCAGCGCCGACCATCTGGCCGCCCAGCTCGATCACGTAGCGGGAGGCATCCCGGTCGTCGCGCACCTGTGCACTCATGTCGCCACCATAAGCACAGCTGGCGGGCAAGGGTGCGAGAACCGGCGACAATGGAGCAATGCCCGCGTGGTCTCCCGACAGCCCGAACACCGTGTTCGAGGCCGATAACCTGGCGGTGCTGCCCACGCTTCCGGATGCCGCGTTCACCCTGATCTACCTGGATCCGCCGTTCAACACCGGTCGCAGGCAGGAGCGCCGTACGGTGACCGCGGTGCGCAGCGACGCCACCGGCTCGATAGCCGGATTCCAGGGTCGCGGCTACGAGCGCATCCGCGGCGACCTGCTGTGCTACGACGACCGATTCGACGACTACTGGGAGTTCCTGGAGCCCAGGCTGATCGAGGCGTGGCGGCTGCTCGCCGACGACGGCACCCTGTATCTGCATCTCGACTACCGCGAGTCCCACTACGCGAAGGTGCTGCTCGACGCGCTGTTCGGGCGGGCATCCTTTCTCAACGAGATCGTCTGGGCATACGACTATGGAGCGAAGTCGAAGCGCAGGTGGCCGGCGAAGCACGACACGATCCTGGTGTACGTGAAGAACCCGCGCGGCTACCACTTCGACTCGGAGTCCGTCGACCGCGAGCCCTACATGGCACCCGGTCTCGTCACGGCGGAGAAGGCGTCGCGCGGCAAACTCCCCACGGACGTCTGGTGGCACACCATCGTCACCACGACCGGCAGGGAGAAGACCGGCTACCCCACACAGAAGCCGGAGGGGGTGGTGCGGCGCATGGTGCAGGCATCCTCTCGCCCCGGCGACTGGGTACTCGACTTCTTCGCAGGCAGCGGCACGACGGGTGCAGTGGCAGCGGCCCTGGACCGCCGCTTCGTGCTCGTCGACAGCAACCCGGAGGCGATCGCCGTCATGCGCGCCCGCTTCGGGGGGATGCCCGACGTCGCCTTCGTCTAGGCGGGTGCGGTCGATCGCCGGATGACTCTACCGATGCAGCGATCCGGCTCAGCTCGAGCCGCGCACGATCAGCCGGGTCTTCAAGATGGTCGCGTGCTCCACAGGATCGCCCTCGATCAGACGCACGAGCTTCTCGGCCATGGCCGCGCCGAGTTCGGTCATCGACTGGTGCATGGTGGTGAGCGCAGGGGACGCGGCCGATCCGAGCGCGTCGTCGTCGTATCCGACCACGGCGATGTCGTCCGGAATGCTCAGCCCCGCCTCGGCGATCGCGGCGTACGCGCCCAGCGCCATCTGGTCGTTGGCGGCGAAAACGGCGTCGATGGGAACTTTGCGAGCCAGCAGCCGGCGCATCGCCATCGCTCCGGATGCCGGTGAGAAGTCGCCCCACTCGATCAGCGTGGTGTCCAGCCCGGCCTTCGTCATGGCCCGTCGCCATCCGAGTTCGCGATCGAAGCCCGCCGGCATGTCGGCGGGACCGGCGATCGTGGCGATGTTCCTGCGCCCGCGTTCGATGAGGTGCTCGGTCGCGCTGAAGGACCCCTCGATGTTGTCGACGTCGACGTAGAAGCTCTCGACGGTGTCGGCATCGCCGTCATAGCTGTGCAGTGGTCGTCCGCCGAACACGACGGGGACGGCACGGCCGAGTCGAGCGTAGGAGTGGTCGCCTGAGTGATGCGAGACGACGAGCGCGCCGTCGATGTTGCCGCCGGTGAGGTAGCGGCGCGTCTTGTCCGGATTGGCTTCGGATGCCACGACGATACCGAGCGTGTAGTCCGTCGTAGCGAGGTACACGGCGACGCCCTGGATGATCAGCGCGAAGAACGGGTCGGCGAACACACGGGTCGTCGACTCCGGGATGACGAGCGCGATGGACTCGGTGCGCCGGCTCGCGAGCGAGCGCGCGGCGCGATTGGGCACGTAGTTCAACTCGGCTATGGCGTCGTTGACCGCTTTGAGCAGGTCGGGCTTCACCTTGGGCGATCCGTTCACGACCCTCGACACGGTCGCGCGCGAGACTCCGGCCCGCGCGGCCACCATCTCGAGCGTCGGCGCTTGCGCCTGCGCTTTCACGCCCATGTCGCCCCTTCCCCGCCCGAACCTATCGCGATTCCGTGGCAGGGGCGACCCGTAGGGGTCACAAAATGATCGCGCTCTCACGCAGCTGCTCCCGCTCGCCCACCTCCGGCGCACGAAAACGGGACAGATCGCTCCGCGTGCTACGATGTCGCGACTTCGCCGGGGCCGGCGCTGTGCCGACCGCGGTGCTCGTGCTTCTGCTCTGCGTCGGCCGCAGCGGGCCGAGCGTGTCGGCCGTGCTCGGGCCTCGACTCGTTGTCCGCGCTCGGCTCGGCCACCGACACCGTGCCGACCGGAACGAGCCCCGGTTCGGCCTCCTCGTCGGGCAACGCCAGCGAGCCTGTCTCGGTGGCCGCTTCGTTGGCGAGCATCGCCTCGTCGTCGGCTGCCTCCTGCAGCGCCGACTTCGCCCGAAGCGGCGGCGTCTTGAAGAACAGCGCCAGTACGAACGCGAGCAGCACGACGCACATCGCCACCCAGTAGACGGTCACGGCCGAGGCGTTGAAGCCCACGAGGAACGGCTTGGCCAGCCGCTTGTCCGCGTTCTTCAGGAACGACGTGTCGTTGATGTCGTTGCTGTTCACCTTGGAGCCGCTGGACTTCTTCAACTGCTTCTGCACCGCAGGCACAACCGTCGTGTCGACGAAATCGTTGCGCTGCGAGGCGTTCGAGAAGTCGAGCGAGACTGTTCCGTTCGAGTCCACCCGCGCGACGGGCACCTTCTTCTGGATCTGCGTGATCACGGCCTGCTGCGTCTGCTGAACGGCCTGTGCCTCGGCCGCCGCCTGAGCCTGCGCGGGAACCCTGCCCGCCGCCACGGCAGCGTCGACACCGCTCTTCGCGGCTGCGGTCGCCTTGTCCATCGTGGTCTGGAGGCCCTTGGTCGTCTCCGTGGTCACGTTCTTCACGATCGGGTTGTAGATCGTGCCCATGATGCCCTTGTTCTCCGGAGCCTTCGCCACTGAGGGATCGAAGGCCGCCTCGAGTGCGGGGGTCAGCGTCGACTTTTCGTTCAGGGAGCTCTGGATGTTCGTGGGCATCACCGCGAACAGCAGCGAGATGAGCACGGCAGTGCCCAGCGTTCCACCGATCTGCCGGAAGAACGTCGACGCGCTCGTCGCCACGCCCATGTCGCGCAGACCCACGGCGTTCTGGCTGGCGATGGTGAGCGTCTGCATCATCTGCCCGAGCCCCAGGCCGATGAGCAGCATCGCCCCGGCGGCGAACCAGTACGAGTAGTCGTACTTCATGAAGGTCAGCCAGAAGAATCCGCCGGAGAGCAGCAGCGTCCCGAGGATCGGGAACTGCCGGTAGTGGCCGGTGCGGGCGATGATCTGCCCGCTGGTGATGGATGCGATCATCAGGCCGAGGATCATCGGCAGCAGTTGAAGGCCGCTCTCCGTCGGATTCGACCCGAGCACCAGCTGTAGGTAGAGCGGGATGGTCAGCATGGCGCCGAACATCCCGAAGCCGACGAGAACGCCGATGATCGTGGCCATCGAGAACGTGTTCGAGCGGAACAGCTTGAGCGGGATGAGCGCGTCATCCTTCATCAGCATCTCGACGATGATGAAGCCGACCACCCCGACGGCGCCGATGACATAGCACGCGATCGCGGAGGGGCTGCCCCAGCCCCAGGCACGGCCCTGCTCGGCAATCAGCAGCAGAGGCACCAAGGCGACGATCACGCCGGTCGCACCCCACCAGTCGATGCGCACCGAATGGTGGTTGTGCCGCGGAAGGTGCAGGAACGCGATCACGATGAACAGCGCGATGATGCCGATCGGCACGTTGATGAGGAACACCCAGCGCCATCCGGCGATCCACAGGATCTGGTTCGCGCCGGCGAAGAGACCGCCGATCAGCGGCCCGGCGACGCTCGAGATGCCGAAGACCGCGAGGAAGTAGCCCTGGTATTTGGCGCGCTCGCGCGGGGCGAGGATGTCGCCCATGATCGCCAGTGGCATCGACATCAGGCCGCCCGCGCCCAGGCCCTGGATGGCGCGGAACACGGCGAGCTCGATCATCGACTGCGAGAACGAGGACAGGATCGAGCCGATCACGAAGATGATGATCGCCAGGATGAACAGCGGCCGGCGCCCGAAGATGTCGGACAGCTTCCCGTAGATCGGCGTGGCGATCGTGGAGACGATCAGGTAGGCCGTGGTCACCCAGGCTTGGAGGCTCAGGCCGTGCAGGTCGTCGCCGATGGTGCGGATGGCCGTTCCGACGACGGTCTGGTCGAGTGCGGAGAGGAACATGCCCGCCATGAGCCCGAAGATCACGAAGAGGATCTGACGGTGCGTCATGATCGGTGCTTTGGGCGCTGACGGCGCTGACGTGGCGGCTTCTGACATTGATCCCGTACGTTTCTGCTGAAACAGCTGGTGGCGACACGAAAGCGAAGACGGGCCGAACGGCGGTCTCCGCCGTCGTTGGCGTGTGAAGAGTTGTCGGTGCTGAGAAATTTGCGGTGACTGCAAATTTACACCCGAGAAGTGTGCGCGTCGAACCATAGCAGTTCCTGAGTTCCGGTGGCCGAGTCCATACAGGACCCACCGAGGATTCCAAGGAGCACGCGGTACCGTCGATCACGCCATGTCGTACCCCCCGAATGAGTCGCACACGCGCATCCGCTCCCGCATTCCTCGCGCTTCCGGCCGCCGCGTCCCCGGTGTGCGGGCGGCTGTGCTCGCTGTGGCGGCGGCATCCGCGCTCGTTCTCACCGGATGCACGGCGCACACCGCTCGCACCGCCGACGCCACGCGCGCCGCGGAGCACACCGCTGCTTCGTCGCCTTCGGTGACGGCGGTGTCGCCCGCGCAGGCATCCGTCGTGGGGCAGAAGGTGACGATCACGGGCACCGACCTGCAGAACGTCAAGGCCGTGGCGTTCGGTTCGGCGAGTGTGCGCGTGCTCTCGGCGAGCGCCGACAAGGTCGTCGCCCAGGCGCCGGCCGCGGCCAACTATCAGCCCGCGACAGTGGGCCTGAAGCTGATCGGCAAGACGGGCAAGACGATCGCGACCAAGCCGGGTGCTCTGGAGTACACGGCGGCGGGCGGCGTGGCCGCGCAGTTGGAGTACGCGCTCGCGCACTGGCAGAACTACAACACGGCCGAGTACGGCAACCTCAACCCCGACGGTGGCGACTGCGCCAACTTCGTCAGCCAGACGCTGATCGCGCGCGGCTGGACCATGAACGACGACTGGTACAACCACGAGGCGGGCGACGACTGGAGTCCGGCGTGGGGCTACGTTCCCGCGATGGATGACTACTTCTCCGAGAACGCCGCAAGCCTCGGTCTCGAACAGCTCAGCTTCTCGCAGGCCGACCGCGCCAAGGTCGCGCTCGGCGACATCGCCGTCTTCGACTGGGACGGCGACGGCTCGCCGGATCACGTCGAGGTCGTCGACCGCATCACGAAGGTGAACGGCCAGTACAAGATCGAGCTGGCCAGCCACAACGACGACTACGCGTACCGCGACCTCGACGAGACGATCACGACGCAGCACCCGGGCGCGACCGGCCACTTCTGGCACCTGACCCGCTGAGCAGCGCGGCCTGCGCGGCTACGGTCGCTGCTCGAGTCGCGGTGAAAGGCGAAGCGGTCAATAGTGCACGTAGACGTCGGTGCCGTCCGGCGTCCAGTCGTAGAGCTGCTCGGCGAGACTGATCGGCATGCCGACGCATCCGTGGCTCATCGGATGCCCGAAGTTGTTGTGCCAGTACACGCCGTGGAAGGCGTCGCCGTTGTAGTCGAAGTACATGACCCACTGCACGTCCGGCACGACGTAGCCGTACTGCGTGCTCGACATCGTCTGAACCCTGATGTGGTCGCGAACGGTGAAGTGGCCGGTTGGTGTCGGGGTTCCCGGAAGCCCCGCCGAGATGGCCCATGAGCCGACGACAGCGCCGTTCTGCATCATGTAGAGGCGCTGCGAGCTGAGGTTCACCTCGATGCTGCGCTGAAGGTTCGTCGTCTGGAACGGCGTCTCCGTCACCGGCAGGCGGTACTCGGCGTTGCCGTCGCTGAGCTGAGTGGCGAATGAGCGCGCCACCATGCTGGTGTTCCCGAGCGTGCGGCCGGTCTGGCCGGCCGTGTCGACCCGCAGCACCGCGCCCGTGGCGTCGACGACGTCCTGCGCGTTCGCCGGCTGCCGGTTCACCTGGCCGGGCAACGCGTCGACCGCAGTCTGGATCTTCTTCTGATCGGCCGCGATCGAGAAGCTCCCCGTGCTGTCGTTCGATGTCACGGTCAGCCACGAGGCGGCGACGTCTGGTGCAACTGGCACGGTGCGCTCCGTGCCCACGTAGAAGCCGATCGTGGCGAGCATGCCGTTGAGCTTCTTGGCGGTCGCCTCGGCGGTGGCCGTGCTGATCGGTGGCAGGGCGTCTGTCTTCGTCGTGCGCACGGCGACATGGTCGATGTCGCGGCTGAACGACTTCTGCAGCGACCGCGCGAGCGCAGCCGTGTTCACCCGGATGCCGGGCGCGGCCGGCTTCACGACGTAGGCGCCGTTCGCGAATGAGACAGTGGCATCCGTCGGCTTCGTGTACAGGGCGGGGAGCGCCTGCTGCAGCACCTTGTCGGCCTTGCCTGTCTCGAGCGTCACGGGCGCCTGAATCCGAGCGCCGAACCAGGTGCCGATGTTCCACAGCGGCCGGTCGGCGAGTGCCTGGTTCGTGAGTCCGGCGGCGTCGACCTGCACGCCGAGCTCGCGCCCGGTCATCCTGGTGCCGTTCACGCTGATGGTCGTGTCGGCGAGGCGCTGTGAGACCATGTTCGCCGCAATACTCGGCGGCAGTCCGCCCACGGGAACCCCGGCGACGGTCGTTCCCGGAGCGATCAGCAGGGTGAGCGCCGCACCTAGCAGCACGACGAGCGCGCCGCCGGCGATCCAGAGCCAGAGGAACCGTCGCTTGCGCTTCGGCTTGCTCGTCGCCTGGAGCGTCTCGGCAAGACGCGTGCGCGTCGCGTCCGGCGCGTTCGCGCCGTCGCCGACGACAGGATCGTGTGTCAGTTGATCCGTCACGGCTGCCTCGTTCGCTCGGTGACCCCCCGCTGGGCGAAACGTCAACAGAGAATATAATGGCGCGCCGCAAACGGCAACTGGTCTGTCTATCCGATAAGCGAGCCGTTGTGCATCCGTTATGTCGATGGCCGACCTCAGCGTCCGCTCAGAGCGCGGCACGCCGAGCCGGCGCACAGGCCCCGATCGATAACGTCGACGGCATGGCGCAGACGAGACGGCGAAGCAGATGGTGGCGGCTCGCATCCGGTTTCTCGGTGGTCGCCGTGCTCGCGCTCGCCGGATGCGCCGCCGGGCCCGCCCCGCTTCCGGCGCCGATTCAGAAGCAGCTCGACTACGCGCTCGCGCATTGGGACCACTACAACACGAAGGTCTACGGCGACCTGAATCCCGTCGGCGGCGACTGCGCCAACTTCGTCAGTCAGACGCTGATCGCGCGAGGCTGGAAGATGAACGACGAGTGGTACAACCACGACGCCGCGGAGGAATGGAGTCCGGCATGGGGCTACGTTCCCGCGATGGACAACTACTTCGCCGCGAATGCGAAGTCGCTGGGCCTCACGGAGTACCCGTTCGACGAACGCTCGAAGATCGCGGTCGGCGACATCGTGGTGTTCTCCTGGGCCGGAACCGATGAGTACGACCATGTCGAGATCGTGAGCAAGGTCATCGACACCACCGTTGACGGCAAGAAGCACGTCGACATCAAGATGGCCGGCCACAACAGGGACACCGAGTATCGCGACCTCGACTACGTGCTTGACAAGGAGTACCCCGGCGCATCGGGCCATTTCTGGCACGTTGCGCTGCCGCCGACGGCCTCGCCGACGCCATCCAAGTAGCGGCCCGCCCGGCGAGTGACACCAAGTGGTGTCATCTGGTTCGCACGAACGCTTGACGTGACACCATTATGGTGTCACCATGGTGTCATGCAGTTGGAAACCTATGTCGAAGAACTCCAGCGTCAGCTCGTCGCGGCGGCCGCCGCCGGCACGGACGAGACGCGTGAGACCGCCGAGCGCCTGACGACGGCGCTCGACGCGGCCGCGCGGCTCATGCTGATCGAAGCGCTGAGCGCGGCTGCGAGTGAGATCACGACCGAGCTGACACCGGGCTCTGTCGATCTTCGCCTGCGTGGTCGCGAGCCCGAATTCGTCGTGATCCAGGCTCCGGAGTGGTCGGAGTCGGTCACCCCGGCGGCCGCACAAGCACCAACCGCACCAGCCGCAGTGGAGGGCGAGGACGCGTCGACGACGCGCACCACGTTGCGCCTTCCAGATGAGCTCAAGGCGCGCGTCGAAGCCGCCGCCGCGCACGCCGGGGTTTCCGTCAACACCTGGCTGGTGCGAACGGTAGCCGCCGCGCTGGACGGCGGAGCCTCGCGGCCCGTTGCGCGGGAGACCAGCGGCAAGCGCGTCACCGGATGGGTTCGGTGACGAAGGTGAGCAAGGAATCCGGCGGCAGCGCAGCATCCATCATTTCCACCTCGAGTCAGGCATCTCGAATACGCAGGGGAGAGCCATCATGAACACGGAGTACGAAACACCGGAGCCCATCCAGGTGGTGCTCGACATGCTCGTCGTCGTCAGCCTGACGGTCACGGCCGCCGACACGAAGACGACGACCGTGTCGATCCGGGCCGGCGATCCGACCAAGAAGGACGACGTGCGAGCCCTCGGCGAGGTGAGCGTGGACTTCGTCGACGGCGTGCTCGGCCTGCGCATCGCCCGCACACTGCGCTACTACACCTGGTTCAGCGGCAGCCCGCGGCTGACCGTGGACATCACCGTGCCGACCGGCTCAAGTCTTGACGCCAAGCTCGGCGCAGGCAACGTCGAGACCCAAGGCGTGCTCGGCTTCTGCATCGCCCGTACCGGAGCAGGCGAACTCCGGATCGAGCAGGCCGGCAGGACCACGCTGCACAGCGGCGCCGGCTCGATTCAGGCGGGTCGGATCGCTGGTCCGCTGCAGGTCACGAACGGTGCCGGATCCATTCGGGTCGGCACGCTGGATGGCGAGGGGAACGTCAAGAACACGACGGGCAACACCACCTTCGGCGACGTCGAAGGACCGCTCACGGTGAAGTCCACGACGGGCAACGTCGTGATCGAACAGCTGAACGGCTCGGCCGAGATCAAGTGCGCACACGGCGAGGTGCGCATCGACCGGGTCGGCACGGGCGAGGTCAAGATCGACGGAGGTTACGGCTCCATCGAGGTCGGGGTGCCCGAGGGCACCGCCGCGTGGCTCGACATCGCCTCACGGCACGGGCAGGTGCGCAACGAGCTCGAGGCGGCGTCCGCTCCGGTCGATACCGACCGCACCGTGGCCATCACAGCGCACGCGGACTACGCCTCCATCACCATCCGTCGCCCGCTGGGTTAGTACCACACCACACCACACACCACAGGTACCGCCCGAGGTGGGCGGTGATCGTCGCGCCCGAAAACGGGGGCGACGACGAGAGAGAAGGAAACCACCATGACAACCACCGCAATCCAGTCCCCTGCGATCCACGTGCAGGGCCTGGTGAAGTCTTACGGAAAGCTGGAGGTGCTGCGCGGCGTCGACTTCGACGTGGCACAGGGAAGCATCTTCGCGCTGCTCGGCTCGAACGGGGCGGGCAAGACCACGGCCATCCGCATCCTGTCGTCGCTGCTGCACGCCGACGGCGGAACCGCCAGCGTCATCGGATACGACGTGTTCAAGCAGGGCGCCGACGTGCGCAGGTCGATCAGCCTGACCGGCCAGTTCGCCGCCGTCGACGAGATCCTCAGCGGACGCGAGAATCTGGTGCTCATCGCGAGGCTGCGTCACGTGAAGCAGCCCGAGCGGATTGCCGACACGCTCCTCGACCGGTTCTCGCTGACCGACGCGGGCGGCCGACGCGTCTCGACCTATTCGGGAGGCATGCGGCGCCGGCTCGACATCGCGATGAGCCTCATCGGCAACCCGCCGGTCATCTTCCTCGACGAGCCGACAACGGGCCTCGACCCCGAGGCCCGTATCGAGGTATGGGATGCCGTCAGGGAGCTCGCCGCGGGCGGCGCGACCGTGCTGCTCACCACGCAGTACCTCGACGAAGCCGAACAGCTCGCCGACCGCATCGCGATCCTGCACAAGGGCCGGATCATCGTCGACGGCACGCTCGCCGAGCTGAAGGCCATGCTGCCGCCGGCGAAGGTCGAGTACGTCGAGAAGCAGCCCAGCCTCGAAGACGTCTTCTTCGCGATCGTCGGCGACAAGGGCGACGAGCCGGCGGATGTCGGCACCAGCAACGACCAGAACAAGTCCGGCGTCCGCGCCGGCGCCAACCAGAAGTAGGCGAGGACCATGACAACGACGACAACGCAGTTCGCGACCGGATCGCGGGCATCCACCGGGTCGCACTTCTTCGGCGACACCGCGGTGCTCACCGGGCGCACGCTCAAGCACATCACGCGCAGCCTCGACACCATCATCACGACGGTGATCACCCCGATCGCACTCATGCTGTTGTTCGTGTATGTGCTGGGTGGAGCGATCCAGTCCGGTTCCAGCAACTACGTGAACTATCAGCTCCCGGGCATCCTGCTCATCACCGTCGCCTCGGGCATCGCCTACACAGCCTTTCGGCTGTTCCAGGACATGCAAGGCGGCATCTTCGAACGGTTCCAGTCCATGCCGATCGCGCGGTCCTCCGTGCTCTGGTCGCATGTGCTCACGTCGCTGGTCGCCAACGTCATCTCGCTGGCGGTAGTGATGGGGGTCGCATTTCTGATGGGCTTCCGAACCGGGGCGAACGTGGGCGCCTGGCTGGCCGTGGCGGGCATCCTGATCCTCTTCACGCTCGCGCTCACCTGGGTCGCCGTGATTCCCGGCCTGACCGCGAAGAGCGTGGACGGCGCGAGCGCCTTCTCGTACCCGCTCATCTTCCTGCCGTTCATCAGCTCGGCGTTCGTGCCCACCAGCACCATGCCTGGCCCGGTGCGCTGGTTCGCCGAATATCAGCCAGTGACGCCGATCGTGAACACAATCCGCGCCCTGTTCGCCGGGCAGCCTGTGGGCAGTGATATCTGGATCGCGCTGGCGTGGTTGGTGGGCATCCTGGTCGTCGCGTACGTGTTCGCCCAGGTGATCTACCGGAAGAAGATCTCGTAGGGCGGTCGGTCGAGAACCCGGTCGGCTGAGAACAGGCAGATCCCGCGAGAACAGGCGGAATCTGCCTGTTCTCGCGCGGAGAGCGCGATCATGCCTGTTTTGGGCTGGGGCTGGTTCAAGTGCAGGGGCGGCTAGGCGATCGCGGCGTCCACGATGCTCTTCGCCTCGGACTGCACCTGCCGCAGGTGGTCTTCGCCGAGGAACGACTCGGCGTAGATCTTGTAGACGTCCTCGGTGCCGCTGGGGCGGGCGGCGAACCAGGCGTTCTCGGTCACGACCTTCACGCCGCCGATCGGGGCGTCGTTGCCGGGGGCGCGGGAGAGCTTCGCGGTGATGGTCTCGCCCGCGAGTTCGGTCGCGGTGATGGTGTCGCCGTCCAGCTTGCCGAGCTTCGCCTTCTGCTCCTTGGATGCCGCGGCATCCACCCGCTGATAGACCGGATCGCCGAACTGTTCCGTGAGCTCGCGGTACAGCTGCGAGGGGCTCTTGCCCGTGACGGCGATGATCTCGCTGGCCAGCAGGGCGAGCAGGATGCCGTCTTTGTCGGTCGTCCACGCGGTGCCGTCCATGCGCAGGAACGATGCGCCGGCGCTCTCCTCGCCGCCGAACGCGACGGAGCCGTCGACGAGGCCCGGCACGAACCACTTGAACCCGACCGGTACCTCCCACAGCCGCCGGCCGAGCGAGTCGGCGACGCGGTCGATGATCGAGGACGACACCAGGGTCTTGCCGATCGCGGCATCCGGTCGCCAATCGGGCCGGTGCGTGTAGAGGTACTGGATGGCTACGGCGAGGTAGTGGTTCGGGTTCATCAGCCCGCCGTCGGGCGTGACGATGCCGTGCCGGTCGGAGTCCGCGTCGTTGCCGGTGAGCACGTCGAAGTCGTCCTTGTGCTTCAGAACGGATGCCATGGCGGACGGGCTCGAGGGATCCATGCGGATCTTCCCGTCCCAGTCCAGCGTCATGAATCCCCACTGCGGATCGATCGCCGGGTTCACGACCGTGAGGTCGAGGCCGTACTTCTCGCTGATCAGCGACCAATAGTGGGCGCTCGCGCCGCCGAGCGGATCGGCGCCGATGCGCACGCCGGCCTTCTTGATGGCATCCACGTCGATGATGTTCCGCAGGTCGTCCACGTAGTGCTCGCGGAAGTCGTAGGTGGCGACACCGCTCGGCTCCGCCCTGTTGACGCCGCTCAAGCCGTCGGCGATGAGCTCGTTGGCACGGTTCGCGATCCAGCTCGTGGCATCCGTGTCGGCCGGTCCGCCGTGCGGCGGGTTGTACTTGAAGCCGCCGTCGCGGGGCGGGTTGTGGCTCGGCGTGACGACGATTCCGTCGGCCTGTGCGCCGTCGGGGTGGGCCCGGTTGTGGGCGATGATCGCGTGGCTGACAGCCGGTGTCGGCGTGTAGTCGTCGTACTCGTCCATGAGCACGTCGACCCCGTTCGCGACGAGCACCTCGAGGGCCGTGGTCTGGGCCGGCATGCTGAGGGCGTGGGTGTCGGCGCCGATGAAGAGCGGTCCTGTCGTGCCCTGCGACTGCCGGTACTCCACGATCGCCTGCGTGACGGCAGCGATGTGGTCCTCGTTGAAGGCCGTGTCGAACGCACTGCCGCGGTGACCGCTGGTGCCGAACACTACCCGCTGCTCCGGCACTGAGGCATCCGGTTTCAGCTCGTAGTAGGCGCGAACGAGCGCCTCCACATCGATCAGGTCTGCTTCTGTTGCTGGAGTGCCTGCGCGATCCGACATGCGACCAAGTCTGACACCGGACCGCGTCCCGTCGCGTGTCGGGGCGCTGCCGCGGTGACCATTAGGCTTCCACCATGCCCGATGCCAGCACCGAAAGCCGCTCGGAGATGCCCAGCGAGTCGACGCAGACGTACAGCTTTCTCGGGCCGTCCGGCACCTTCACCGAGGCCGCGCTCGCGCAGGTTCCCGAAGCGCAGGGCAAGCCGTGGCGTGCGGTCAACAATGTCGGCGAGGCGCTCGACGATGTGGTCACTGGCCGCAGCGTCGCGGCGATGATCGCGATCGAGAACTCGATCGAGGGCGGCGTCTCCGCCACCCAGGATGCCCTCGCGCGCATCCCAGAGCTGCGGATCATCGGCGAGTACCTGGTGCCGGTCGGATTCGTCATGGTCGGGCGGCCGGGAACGAAGCTGGCGGACGTGAAGACCGTGGCGGCGCATCCGGTCGCGTACGGACAGTGCAAGGAGTGGCTCGGCGCGCACCTGCCGGCGCACGACTACATGCCTGCCTCGAGCAACGTGACGGCAGCGATCTCGCTGTTGGAGACGGATGCCTCGGGCATCCCGATCAGTCCCGCCGACGCGGCGATCGCCCCGCCGGCGATCGTCGATCACCACGACCTCGAGCTGCTGGCCGAGAACATCATCGACAACCCGAACGCGGTGACGCGGTTCGCGCTCGTCAGCCGCACGCGGAGCATCCCGGAGCCGACCGGCGCCGACAAGACGAGCCTCATCGTGGAGCTGCCTTCCGACCAGTCCGGAACGCTGGTCGAGATGCTCGAGCAGTTCTCCACGCGTGGCGTGAACCTCAGCCTGATCGAGTCGCGGCCCATCGGCGACGAGCTCGGGCGGTACCGGTTCGTCATCGACGCCGACGGCCACGTGAAGGACGAACGGGTGGCGGATGCCCTGCTCGGCCTGTTCCGGTTCAGCCCGAACATCAACTTCCTGGGCTCGTATCCGCGTGCCGACCGTGTTCCGGTCGACTACGACCCGCGCTACGCGGACGCCGTGTTCATCGAGGCGCGCGACTGGCTGCGTGGCCTGATCGGCGGCGAGCCGGAGGCCTGAACGCCTCTACCCTGGAGCGATGGATGACCGCTACCGCTTCTCGTGCAACACCGCTGAGGTCGACCGGGAGCTCGTGCATCGCTGGCTGAGCGAGCAGTCGTACTGGGCGCAAGGGCGGCAGCGGTCCGTTCAGGATGCCGCGATCGACGCATCGCGCAACTACGGCGTCTTCGACGACGAGTCAGGTGACCAGGTCGCGTACGCGCGCGTGGTGACCGACGGCGTCACGTTCGCCTGGCTGTGCGACGTGTTCGTCGATCCGTCCGCGCGCGGGCGCGGAGTGGGCGTGAGCCTCATCGAGGGTGTGGTCGCCGACCTGGAACCGCTCGGGCTGAAGCGCATCGCGCTGGCCACAGGCGACGCGCACGGCCTGTACGCGAAGTTCGGTTTCGAGCCGCTCGCCGAACCGTGGAAGTGGATGGCCCGGCAGGGCTGAGCAGGATTACTCGTTCAGGTCGCAGTTTCTGTCGCTGTGTCTCGCCAGAGCCGACAAAAAGTGCGACCTGAACGAGCGATGGTGCGCCGCCTCAGCCGGCGGGGACGCGCACCACGAGAGCTCCAGCATCCGCCCAGAAGTGCGCACCGACGACGTCGCCGAAACCGTCGCCGTCGAGCTCGACCGGCTCGGCCCCCTCCACCTCGACGTGGATCGACGACCCGCGCAGGTAGCTGAGCATGCTCGCCTTGTCGGATCCGGTGAAGCGGATGATCTGCCGCCCGAACGCGGAGCGCCGCAGCACCCGGTTCTCCCACGTCACCTTGCGCCAGATAGCCAGCCACCCGAAGATCGTGCGCGGCTGAACGAGCGCGATGTCGAGCTCGCCGTCATCGAGGCTGGCGTCGGGCATCAGTTCCATGTTGCCCGGCAGCACGCCGCAGTTGCCGGCGAGGATCGTGCTCACGTGTGCTGAGTGCGCCTGCTGCCCGGGCAGCCGGTAGTGGATGTGCAGCTTCTTCTTGCCCAGTGAACGCAGGCCGCCGTCCACGTAGGCCAGCCATCCCACCTTCTTCTTCAGCACCGAGCTCGTCTTCGCGAACATCGCCGCGTCGATTCCGATGCCCGCCATCACGAGAAATACGTGATCGCTGGATGCCCCGTTGTCGCGAGTGAGTTCGGCGACGCCGACGTCGATGGGCTTGTCGGTGCCTGTGAGGGCGATGCGAACGGATGCCTGCAGGTCCGAGTAAGGGAGTCCGAGATTGCGCGCGAGGAGGTTGCCGGTGCCGAGGGCGATGATGCCCATCGGCACCCCGCTACCGCGCAGCCCGCCCGCTACGGCGCGAATCGTGCCGTCCCCGCCGGCGGCCAGGACGAGGTCGACGCCGTCGCTCAGTGCGCGCCTGGTGAGGCCGTGCCCTGAGTCGTCGACCGTCGTCTCCAGCCACGCCGGCTCCGCCCACCCGGGCTCGCCCGCAGCGGATGCCACCTCTCGGGCCTGCACCAGCGCTGATGCCACCGCCTTGCGCAGCGCCTTCACGTCTGCCTTGGTCGGGTTGTAGACGACCGCGGTGCGGCGCAGAGGAAAGGCGTCTGAGACATCGACATCGGTAGCGTCCGGGGACGGCCCGGCGGACGCGGGATCGGATGCTGCTGCGACCGGATCGCTCACCCACACCACGCTACCGACTGCATCGTTCCGATGTTCAAGGCGCTGTGAACGGCTGACGAGCTCATTGCGCGGGGACCGTCCATGGGCTATTAATTAACCCGGCGGCTGAATAATTAGCCAGCGCGCTCAAGGAGGAGAAGTCGCATGAAAGGTCTCGTGGCCGCGATCGTCGTCGGTGTCTTGAGCGTCGGCGCGTTGTCGGCGCCAGCCGGGCCATCAAAGGTGACGCATCGTTCGACGTCCGTTGCCGCTGCGCAGGCGTCCCGGACCGACCACGAACGCACGGTGACGTTTACGGACACGCACGAGGTTCTCCACGGCAATCCGTACACCGGCACCGCCTTCGACATCAACAGCCCAAAGCCGGCCGACGCGGCGGGTTACACCTTCAGCAACGATCCCGCGATCACCGATTTCATCGATGGTCGCAAACGCATCCCCGATGATGCGGACATCGTTCGTGTTCAGATCGCGTGGTCCGATTTCGAGCCGAGGGCGAACAAATTCTCCTGGGGCAGGTTCGATAGGTTCATGAGAAGGGTCGATCAGCAAGGGAAGACCGCCGAGATCCAGTTGCTGATGTCTGACGCCCCCGACGTGAAGAACGACCCGGGTGTCTTTCCCTACCAGTACCCGCCTGCCTGGCTCTTCGACGTGGAGAAGGCTCCCTATCGGCTCGCACAGTACAACGGGAAGTACTACTCGAAGCAGCCGCTGTACTACAGCCCCATCTACTTGAGCGCGTTGTCGAAGGCGGTGCACGCGTTCGCGAAGCGCTACGACGGGAACAGAGGGATTGCCTGGGTCGATCTGCGTGCGTTCTCGCTATTCGGCGAGTGGTCCGGTTGGAACGACGCCTTGAACTTCCCGTGGCCGGATGATGCGACACGCACCACCACGCTCCACAAGATCCTGGGGATATACAGCGACTCGTTCCGCAAGTCCATGGTGATGATGGAGAACCCCGGCGCCAACGTGGTTCCAACGGATACGGATGCAGACACCCAGGCCAAGAGATTCACCGCCTTCGCCTATGACGTCGCGGCGGAGAACAAGAACTGGGGCTTCCGATCCGACACCGTGAACAGTGCGTTCGCGTGGATGCAGTACGACACGACCAGCGAGAGTTCGTACATCAATCGTCTGGAGCGCCGCGATCACATCCAGGTGTCGGAGGGCTCGAACTGGAACAGCAGCATCATGCTCAACAATCCTCGGCTCGTGGTCAAGAACGCTATCGAGGCGTATCACTCGAATCTGCAGGGCATCAACAACACGAGCTTCGCCGACTGGGACGCGATGAAGAAGGCCTACGGTGAATGGTTCACCACCCTCGCGCGATACTCCGGATATCGGTTCGTGATGCAAAGGGCGACGTACACCGATAGCGTGAAGCCCGGTGGCAGGTTGAACCTCGCGGGCGTGTGGACCAACAACGGCGCCGGCTTCAGCCCGAAGAAGTACCCGCTGAAGGTGTACCTCCTCGATCCTTCGAATGGCCGTGTGGCGTGGAGCGGCACCGACTCCACGGTCGATCAGACGAAGTGGTTCAAGGGAGATGCGGACCAGGTGCGCTCTTCGTTCACGCTGCCGCGCAGTGTGCGCCCCGGCTCATACACACTCGCCGTCGCGATGGTCGACTCGACCGGAATGCCACGCATCGAGCTGGCGATGCCGGACGGTAAGAACAAGATCTATCCCGTCGGATCGGTGATGGTCACGGCGTCCGCTCCCGATGCGGTCGTTCCGCCAGCGCAGTTCCAGTTCCGCGTGGAGAACGAGGACTACACCGCGGCGCAGGGTGCATACGGCGTCGAGCCTCCCGCCGAAGGGGGCTTCGGCGCCCTCTACATGGGACAGGCCGGGGATTGGGCCGAGTACAACAACGTGACGGTGCCCGTGACAGGCACGTATCGGACCGAGTTCCGAGTATCCGCATCGCAGGGCGACCATTTCCACGTGCTGGTGGACGGCAAGGATGCCGTGGGCTCGGTCGCCACTCCCGACACCGGCGGCTACAACGTCTACAGCACGATCGAGCGGGAGCTCCCGCTGACGCAGGGACGGCACACGATCCGTGTCGTGCGGGATGACGGCAGCTGGTTCTTCATGAACTGGATGCGCTTCACGCTGGCGAATCCCGATGAGTTCACCATTCAGGCGGAATCGGCGACGGATCAGAGCGGGACCTGGTTGAAGGCTCTCGACGACATCGACGACGACGGGACGCCGGGCGTCTCGGTGATCGATTCGGGGGACTGGCTGAGCTACGAGAACGTCGATGTCGCTGCAAGCGCGACGTATCTCATGCAGTTCAGGTACTCGACGACCAACAGCGATCCTCTCTCGTTCCGCCTCGAGGTCGACGGCAGGGACGCGACAGGTGCATTGACGCTCGATCCCACCGGTGGCGTGACCAACGCGAAGACGGCCAACTTCTTCGTGCCGCTCGCTGCAGGCACCCACGCCCTCAAGGTCGTCTGGATCTCGGCGGAGTCGAACATCGTCTGGAACTGGATGCGCTTCGACCGGCAGGGCGGCTATCACGCGACGATCGCCGCGCCTGACTACAACATGCAGTGGAATCTGGCCAAGGAATACAGCTGGGACGGCCCCGACACCGGAGTTGTCGCCGGCACGTACCACGACGACGGCAAGGCGGTCACTGCGGTTGGCAGCATCGACCAGCAGGACTACCTGCGTTACGAGAACATCTACGTCCCGTACACGGGGTACTACAAACTCGATCTGCGTGTCGCATCAGATGAGGCTCAGCAGCTTCAGTTCGACGTCGACGGCGATGCGACGACTGTCAACGTGCCCGACACAGGAGGGGACGGGCACTTCCAGAACGTGTCCGCCTGGGTTGAGATGACCTCGGGCATTCACAACGTGCGGTTCATCGGAGAGAGCCCGCGGACGGGTACCGGGGTGCTTTTCGAGAACTTCGGTCTCACCGCCACAACCGATGTGCTGAAGGCGGTGGCGGCAGCGGGTCCGACGTCGATGTCGGTCGGCGACACGGATAAGCTCACCGCGACCGCGATCAGCATGGACGGCTCGCGGAAGACCGTCACCGACGGCGTGACCTACTCCTCGTCAGACCCGTCGGTGGCCACGGTCGACTCGGACGGGACCGTCACCGCGAAGGGCTGGGGCACGGCGACTCTTTCTGTAGACCTCGACGGACTGACCTCTGGTGTGACGCTCACCGTCACCGACCCCAACGTCACCCTCAGTACGGTCAACGATACGGATTCGGCGATCACCTACTCGGGCACTTGGGGGACGGACAGCCACCGCGGTCTAGGAGACTTCGGCGATGACGTGCACTACTCGACGTCCGCGGGCGACTACGCGGAGTACACGTTCACGGGCACCGGCATCGCATTCCTCACCGAGCGCTACACCGACATGGGCAGCGTGGACATCGCGATCGACGGGGCGAAGAAGGCAACCGTCAACTGCTTCGGTTCACTGAGGGCGGCGCAACAGCCGGTGTTCGTCGTCAGAGACCTCGCGCCGGGCACGCACACCATTCGAGTGACCAACGACGATACATATGCCAGCGATGGACGTATCGCGATCGTGGATGCCTTCATCGTCCAACAGCCGAAGACGTCGTAAAAGGACGAGCGCTGCAGATCCGGCGACGGTCCATCACCGGATCTGCAGCACTCCGTATTCGTCGGCGGCGCCCGGCCACTTCGACGGATGCACATCGGCACGCGGAAGACTGTCGCCGCTCGCCGCCGCCGCATGGAGTAATTCACGCACGGTAGTTGCGGCGTATCCGACAGCGCCGGTGATGGATGCACGCTCGCGCAGCATGGAAGGAAGGATCGGTGGTGCGGGCCGTGCGATGCAGAGAGCCTCGACCCGCCGCCGCAGCGGTTCCAGGAAGACCTCACCGGCGCGAACGTTCCCACCGCCCACCACGACGATTTCCGGGTCTACGGTGAGGACGAGCGCGGCCACCCCGATGGCGATGTCTTCGCTGAACCGCCGCACAGCGGCCAGGGCAGACACGCTGCCCTTCGCTGCGGCGTCGAACACCGCTTCGCGGTCGACGAGCGAGCCGTCTTCCAATTGGACGCCGTGCAGGTGTCTCTGCGCCGTCTCCCATCCCACTTCATGGATCGCGCCGATCTCGCCAGCGGCTCCGTTGGAGCCGCGGAAGAGTGATCCGTTGATGACCAATCCGCTCCCCGTTCGGTTACCCGAGTGGATGTAGACGAGATCGGAGGCCTCGGCGGCGCTGCCCTTCCACGCCTCCGCGAAGGCGGCAAGGTTCGAATCGTTCTCGACCACGATGCGGCAGTCGAAGTCGGCGCCCAGGATTTCCTTCGCATTCACGCCCGCCCAGCCGACTGGGCCGCGCGTGATCACATCCTGGTAAACGACGGCCGGAAGTGAGACTCCGATGGCCCACACCGAGGATCGCTCGCGCTTGTTGTCGGCGAGCAGGCGATCGGCGAGAGCCACCGCTGAGGCCAGCACGTCGAGCGGGCCGTCCTGCTCGGTAGCCGGGGTGTCTGCGGCGGCGAAGACCTCTCCGTTCAGGTCGGCGAGCTCAGTGCGCACCGTGTGGCGGCCGATGTCGATGCCCAGAACGACGGCGGCCTCGGCCTTGAAGCGGTATCGAATGGCCGGTCGACCCGCGCCGGTGGGCGTGAGCGGATCGACCGGAACCACCCAGCCCAGTTGGACGAGGTGGGATATCAGCGAGTCGGTGGAGGTCTTCGACAGCCCCGTCGCTTTCGCGGTGACCGGTATGGTCAGCGCCTCCTCGCGGATCGCTTCGATGACCGCAAGCGTATTAAGGCGGCGCAGCCGCGACTGATCGCCTGCGTTGTGCAGCAGTGTCTGCCCGCGATCGAGGAGGACGTTCATGGCTTCACCTTAGGAGAAATAATTAAAACAGAAACTGTGTATATAATCTCAACACGGGCACAGCAGCCCGGTCAGGATCATTGAAGATCACAGAAGATTGGGACCTCCCATGCGCAAGCGCAAAATCGCCGCAACGGTTGCCGCGGCACTCGCTGTCACCCTCACCCTTGCCGGCTGTGGAACGAAGATGCAGTCCAACAGCGAAGGCGCTGCTTCGAAGACGCCCCTCGTCTATTGGAGTGCGTGGGCATCCGGCACTCCGCAGGCCAAGCTGTTCGGCAGCATCATCAAGGATTACGAGACCAAGACCGGGCAGAAGGTCGACGTGCAGTGGCTCGGCAATGCCGAAGAGACCCAGGTGAAGAACGCCATCGCGACCGGGTCCGGCCCTGACATCTTCGACTCCGCAATCGACCACACGCCAGAATTCCGCCAAGCCGGCGCGCTCGGCAACATGTCGGCCATCTTCAACACGGAGATCCCCGGCGAGAACAAGACCATCAAGCAGGTTCTCCCAGCGAGCGTGCTGAAAGCCATCTCCGACGACAAAGGGTACGGTTTCGTGCCGCACACGGTCTTTTCCGAGGGCCTCTGGTACGACGCCACCGTCGATCCGGGGTTCGCGAAGAAGCCCCCGGCGACGTTCGACGACTTCCTCGCCCTGGCACAGAAGCAGAAGCAGCAGACGGGCAAGCAGCCGATCGCGCTCGACGGCACGGTCGATTCCTACAACGCGTTCTGGATCTTCCAGCTCATGCTGGCCACAGGAGGCCCTGGCACACTCGCCAGCCTTTCGAAGAGCGCCTCGGCCTGGGACAAGCCCGCCGTCCGCGAGGCGGCCGTCGAGCTTGAGAAGCTCGTCTCCGACGACCTCTTCGAGGCCGACTACATGGCGACGAAGTACCCGGCTGCTCAGAACGCGTGGGCCAACGGAGACCACCTGTACAACCTGAACGGCACCTGGCTGGCCAGCGAGACCGCGCCGGCAAAGAGTGCAAACCAGAGGCCCATGGTGATGGCTTTCCCGCCCACGACGGCAGGCAAGCCCAGCGTCGTCACGATCGGCGCTCTCGGTTGGGCGGCGAATCCGAAGTCGAAGAAGCAAGCGCAGATCGCACAGTTCCTCGCCTTCGCCATGCAGAAGAAGTACGACGACCGCATCGCGACCGATGCCGGCAACATTCCGTCCCGAAGCGACTCCCCGGCACCGACGTCATTGGCCGGGATCAAGAAGAGCATCGACACGACGAAGACGATCAGCTACGACTTCGACGGCGTAGCGACCAGCGCCCCGCAGTGGTGGACCGACATCTTCATGCCACTCGACGACAAGTTCATCGGCGGCTCGTTGAGCGTCGACCAGTTCCTCGCTCAGGGCAAGGCGCAGACAGCCGCTTTGTTGAAGCAGTAGCACAGCATGGCCATCGCACGAGACTCAACGACTGCCGAAGCCGGGAGCCTTCTCAGCGGCGAGGCGCCGGGATCCTTTCTCGCGGATCGATCCCGGCCCTCGGACCGACGGCGCGTCGGGGGCGCTCTCCAACGGGAGCGACGGCGAATGTACCTGCCGCTTCTCCTGCCGGCACTGATCGTCTACGTTGTTCTGTTCATCGGTCCGGCCGTGTTCGGCATGGCGCTCAGCTTCGCATCTTGGGCAGGCTTGGGTTCGCCCTTCCGGTGGGTGGGAGTCAAGAACTACCTGAACATGCTTTCGAGCCCGGTCTTTCTCTCATCGTTCTGGAACACGCTCGTTCTGACGGCCGTCGTCGGAGCCGCGATCTTCGTGATCGCGTGCGGGGCCATGATCGTGCTGCGTACGACCAAAGGACACGGCTTCATCCGCTCAGCGATCTTCGTGCCGTTCATCATCTCTCCGATCGCCATCGGCTTGTCCGTGTCGTTCTTGTTCAACCCGCAAGGGCTGATCAACACGGCGCTGGGCGCGCTGGGCCTGAACGGGCTGCAACGGCCTTGGCTCGCGCCGGACGACATCCTGCAGGTGATCATGCTCGGGCTCACCTGGAGTGCGGCCGGGTTCTACGTCGTGCTGCTCATGTCAGCCGTTGACGGCATTCCGGCCAGCTTCTACGAAGCCGCGCAGATCGAGGGGGCGAACCTCCTTCAGCAGTTCCGGAACATCACGCTCCCGCTCACGCGCGACATGGTCTCGGTCGCGGCCGTGCTCTGGGTCATCGCCGGCATCAAGACATTCGAGATCATCATCGCCTTCACGGGCACGGCGGGGGACCCGCCCCTGCAGGCGCGCGCTCTCGCCGTCGAGCAGTATCTGCGCGTCACAGGCGGACATGGCGGCGGCATTCCGCAGCTCGGGTCCGCGGCCGCCATCGGCGTGATCATGACCGCCATCACGATCGTTCTGATTCTGCTCTCTCGTCGGATCTCTCGACGCGAACCTCTGGAGATGTGACGTGGATGCTGTCATCAAAGCCGGCCGGCCATCGCTCTCCTCGGCACTCAGCACCTTCGTGTCCTTCGCGCTGAAGGCGTCGCTGTGGCTGTGGGTGGCGATCAACATCGCCATGCTGGCCTGGATCTTCCTCAACTCGGTGAAGTCATCCAGGGACATCTTCGCCGATCCCATCGGGCTGCCGACCACGTGGCATTGGGACAACTTCTGGAGGACGCTCAACAACTCGGGCCTCGGCATTGCCGCCCTCAACACCGTCGTGCTCGTCGTGGTGTCAGTGGCGATCATCATGCTGCTGAGCGTGCCGGCGGCGTATGCGCTCGCACGGCTCGGGGGCCGTTCGGCCGGTCCGATCGTCTCGCTGTTCTCGGCGGGCATGAGCGTTCCGTTCCAAGCCTTCGCCGTGCCGATGGTGCTCATCAGCGTGGGGCTCTCGCGGTTCATGGTCGAGTGGGTCACGGGTGCCTGGGATCCCCGGATCACGGTGGCGATCTTCTATGTCGCCATGAGCCTGCCGTTCAGCGTGTTCGTTCTCGTCGGGTACTTCAGATCGTTGCCCTCGGAGCTGGAGGAGGCGAGCGCCCTCGACGGCGCGGGTCCGTTCCGCACATTCCGCACGATCATGGTGCCGTTGGCCAAATCGGGCATCGTCACAGTCACCGTGCTGAACGTGCTCGGGCTTTGGAACGAGACGATGATCGTGCTCCTGCTGGTTCCGAATCAGGGCATGCAGACGCTCAACGTCGCCCTGCTCAACTTCTACTCCGACATGCAGTACACCTCCGACTGGGGCGGGCTGTTCGCCGGGATCGTCATCGTCGTTGCCCCGATGGTGCTCCTCTACTTCTGGGTCGGCCGCCGCGTCGTCAGCGGGATGACGGAAGGCATCGGCAAGTGATCCGCCTCAGCCCGCTCGCTTCTCCTGACGAAAGGAACTCACCGCCGATGAATCGGACAGTTGGCCTCATCGGGGCCGGCGGCATCGCCAACGCCCATCTTCCCGCGTGGCTCGATCTGGGACTCGACGTGCTCGTGTACTCGGTGGCCGACGACGCCTCCGCTCTGATCGAGCGGCACGGTGGCGGCACGGTGGCCGAGAGCCTCGACGACGTGCTCGACGGCGCGGATATCGTCGACATCTGCGCGCCCACCCAGGTGCATTCCTCGCTGGCCCGCGCCGCACTGGAGCGGGGACTTCCGACGGTCTGCGAGAAGCCTCTGGCGCGAACGCTCACCGAGGCTGAAGACTTGGCGGACGGATTCGCCAAGGCGGGCGTCCCTTTGTTCCCGGCGCACGTCGTTCGATACTTTCCCGATTACGTCGCCCTGCGGAATGCTGTGGAAGACGGCGCGCTCGGCGAGGTCGGAGTGCAGCGGTTCACCCGGCAGGGCCGAAGCCCGAAGAACGGTTGGTACCTCGACTCGTCGCAGTCGGGCGGTGTGCTGCTGGACCTGATGATCCACGACATCGACATCGCTCGATGGATCGCGGGCGATGTCACCCGGGTGTTCGCACGAACGCGTTCGTACAGGGGCAACGAGAGCACGCAGGCGTTCCTCACCCACGCATCCGGAGCCGTCTCCCAGCTGACGGCGACCTGGACAACGGCTCCGATCGAGTTCCGCACGAGATTCGACGTATCAGGGTCGCGTGGGACTCTGCGATCCGATTCCGCAGCCAAACCCGGTTACTCCCATGTCGGTCTGCCTGCCCTGGCCGACGACATCCTGCCGAGCTTCGATGCTGCGACGAGTCCGTACCGGGCAGAACTGGCGGACTTCGTCCGCTCGGTCGACGACGGCACTGAGACGCGAGTGACCGCGCATGACGGCGTCGAGGCGATCCGCATTGCCGAGGCGGTAGCGCGTTCCGCCGCATCTGGTCGCTCCGTCGCGCTTTCCGAAAACGAAGAGGTGGCTGCGGCATGAAGGTCGCCATTCTGTCCCTGGCACACACGCACTCACTGGAGTACATCGCCGCGCTTCAGCAGCACTCAAACGTCGAACTCGTCGCAACGGACCCCGACCGCTTTGACGACGGGCTTGAGGTGCGCGGTCCGCGGCTTGCTGAATCGCTCGGGGTCGACTATCTCGACTCGTACGAGGATGTCTGGGCCTGGCACCCCGATGCTGTCGTCGTGTGCACGGAGAACGTTCGCCACCGAGACCTGGTGCTACGTGCTGCTGAGGAGCGCGTACACGTTCTCTGCGAGAAGCCGTTGGCGACGGCGGTCGAGGATGCGGCTGCCATGCTTGCGGCGGCCGAGCGGGCGGGAATCGTTCTGATGACAGCTCTCCCCGTACGCTCCTCAACTGCCTATTCGCAACTGCGGTCTGCCGTTCGACGTGGCGACCTGGGAGAGATCGTGTCGGTGAACGCAACGAACTGCGGCAGCATCCCCACGGTGCGGTCCTGGTTCACCGATCCATCCCTGAGCGGCGGAGGCGCCGTGACTGACCACGTTGTGCACGCCGCTGACCTGATCGACGATCTGCTCGGGGAGTCCCCGAGTGATGTCTATGCGATCGCGAACGACATACCGGGTGACGCCGAGGCGGCTGTCGAAACTGCCGGGCTCATCTCACTGTGCTACCCGAGCGGCGTGATCGCCTCGATTGACTGCTCGTGGTCGCGACCCGCCGGCTCGGCCGATACCGGCGACCTGGTCACCCTATCCGTCATCGGTACGTCTGGTGCAGCAGAGATCGCGCCGTTCTCCTCGATCATCGAGGGCTGGAACGACCGCGGCGCGCTCACCTTCGGCTACGGAGAGTCGCTCGACGGGCGTCTCATCGGTTCGTTTGTCGAGGCAGTAGCGCGGAACAATCGGAACGCGCAGCCCGACGGTCGCGTCGGCCTGGCCGGTGTCGCGCTCATCGACGCCGCGTACCGCTCGATCGAAACCGGCGAGCCTGCGAAGCTGTCGCCCTTGGCGAGGTGATGCCTCAAGCACGCACCGGTAAGGCGCGCGCGTTGCAACGCGTTGTCACGCACAGTTCTCCGACAGACGCCACCGCGGATGTCGCGTGGTTCGTCCACGGCCGATTCGGCATGTTCATCCACTGGGGGCTGTATTCGCTCGGCGCAAGGCACGAGTGGTTGATGAGTCGTGAGCGGATGTCTGTACCCGACTACGAGCGGTACGCGTCGCACTTCGACCCGGATCAGTTCGACGCCAGGGCTTGGGCTGGAGCGGCGAAAGCGGCGGGCATGAGATACGTGGTGCTGACCACGAAGCACCATGACGGGTTCTGCCTCTGGAATTCAGCGCTGACCGACTACACGGTGATGCACACGCCGTTCGGCCGAGACGTGGTGGCCGAGTTCGTCGAAGCCGCCCGGGAGGCGGGACTCAAGGTCGGTCTCTATCACTCGTTAGTCGACTGGCACCATCCGGACTTCACTGTGGATGGGCGTCATCCGTTGCGGGACGAGCCCGCTGTCGCTGCGCTGAATGCGGGACGCGAGATGGAGCGGTACCGCCGATATCTGCACGGACAGATTCGCGAGCTGCTCACCGGTTACGGGCGCATCGACTACCTGTTCTTCGACTTCTCCTATGGGGAAGACACGGTTCCATCGGTCTGGGGCGGCAAGGGCGCTACCGACTGGCGTGCCGAGGAGCTTCTGGGGATGGTGCGGGAGCTTCAGCCGGGCATCCTGGTGAACGATCGCCTCGGCATTCCAGGCGACTTCGTCACGCCCGAGCAGTACCAGCCGGATGGCCCGATGGAGATCGATGGTCTGCCCGTGCTGTGGGAGGCGTGCCAGACGCTGAACGGGAGCTGGGGGTATGACCGCGACAACACCGACCGCAAGTCGTCCGACCTGCTCGTGCGGATGCTCATCGACGGAGTCTCCAAGAACGGCAACCTGCTGCTGAACGTTGGGCCGAACGGCCGCGGGGCGTTCGACGCCGGCACAACGGAGTCGCTTCAAGGCCTCGGCGAATGGATGCGGCTGCACGCACGATCGATCTACGGTGCGGGCGCGAGTTCGTTCAGCCCGCCCGCGGACGTGCGCTACACGCAACGCGAGGGCCGGCTCTATGCGCATCTTTTCGCGTGGCCGTTCGAGAGCCTGCATCTGCCAGGGCTGGCGGGACGAGTCGAGTACGCCCAACTGCTCAACGACGCCAGCGAGTTGAAGACGCGCGTCATCGCGTCGGACACGGTGGCGAACAATCTCACTCAGGGCGGACAACCCGAGGGTACCCTTACCATCACTCTGCCGGTCCACCGTCCGGATGTCGCCGTGCCGGTGGTCGAGCTCTTCCTGCGCTAAGGACGGACGCTCCCCAGCGCGCACATATCGCGGCGTGCCGCTCACGGGCTCCATCGCCTCGGCTGAGCGAGCGAGCTCGCTCAGCTCTCGACTCAGTCGCCCATAGAATTGAGCGATGATCGATCCCGTCCTTCTGCGCGAGAACCCCGACCTCATCAGGCGTTCGCAGGAGGCACGGGGGGAGTCTCCGGAGACCGTGGACGCCGCGCTCGCCGCCGACGCGGCACGGCGTGCGGCGATCACCGAATACGAGTCTCTGCGAGCCGAGCAGAACGCATTCGGCAAGCGTGTGGCATCCGCTCCGAAGGATGAGAAGAAGGAGCTCGTCGCGCAGGCGCAGCAGCTCGCGGCGCGGGTGAAGGAGGCGCAGGCGCAGGCATCCGCTGCCGAGGAGCGCTTCGATGACGCCGTTCGGCGCATCGGCAACGTGATCGTCGATGGTGTTCCGGCCGGCGGCGAGGATGACTTCGTCACGCTGCGCGAGGTGGGCACGATTCCGACCTTCGACTTCGAGCCGCGCGACCATCTCGAGCTCGGCGAGAAGCTCGACGCGATCGACATGGCCCGGGGCGCCAAGGTGAGCGGCGCCCGCTTCTACTTTCTGAAGGGCGTCGGCGCGCGGCTGGAGATCGCGCTGATGAACTACGCGCTCGACGTCGCGCTGCAGAACGGGTTCACGCCCATGATCACGCCCACCCTGGTCAAGCCGGAGGTGATGCAGGGCACCGGATTCCTCGGCGCTCACGCCGACGAGGTCTACCACCTCGGAACCGACGACCTGTACCTCACCGGCACCAGCGAGGTCGCCCTCGCCGGCTACCACGCCGACGAGATCATCGACCTTGCCGACGGACCGCTGCGCTACGCGGGCTGGTCGACGTGCTACCGGCGCGAGGCCGGAAGCGGCGGCAAGGACACGCGCGGCATCATCCGGGTGCACCAGTTCAACAAGCTCGAGATGTTCGTCTACACGACCGAAGAGGATGCCCAGGAGGAGCACCTGCACCTGCTCGCGTTGCAGGAGCAGCTGCTCCAGTCCCTCGGCCTGGCGTACCGTGTGATCGATACCGCTGCAGGCGACCTCGGATCCAGCGCCGCCCGCAAGTACGACGTGGAGGCCTGGGTGCCGACGCAGGGGCGGTACCGCGAGCTGACGTCCACATCGAACTGCACCACGTTCCAGGCGCGGCGCCTGCAGATCAGGTACCGCACCGACAGCGGCAAGACCACCCCGGCGGCGACCCTGAACGGCACACTGGCCACGACGCGCTGGATCGTCGCCCTGCTCGAAACGCACCAGCAGTCCGACGGTTCCGTGACGGTTCCCGAGGTGCTGCGGCCGTACCTCGGCGGGCTCGACGTGCTGCGGCCGGTCGCCGCATGACCCGCGAGCGATCTGCGGTCGGCAAGGATCTCGAAGCGGAACATTCGTCGTCCGAGGCGCAGGCATCCGACCGCCTGCTCGTCGCGCTCGACGTCGACGGAACGCTGCTGCACGAAGACGGGTCCGCATCCGATGCGGTGAAGGATGCCGTGCTCGCGGCCATCGAAGCCGGTCACGAGGTGACGCTGGCGACAGGTCGCAGCTGGGAGACCGCCCGCGATGTGCTGGCGGAGTTCGCCATGACCCCCGAGTACGTCGTGTGCTCGAACGGCGCCGTTATCATGCAGCGCGACGGGGACGGATACCGGCGCGCGCTCGTGGAGACGTTCGACGCCCGGCCGGTGCTGGAGCTGGTGCACGGGTTCCTCCCTGAGGGCAGCTACATGGTCGAGGAGGCCGACGGCACGCGGCAGTACACGGAGGGCATGGACTCCTCCGGCTGGACGCTCGGGTCGGCGGACCCGGTGCCGTTCGAGCAGCTCGCGCGCGAGCCCGTCAGCCGTGTCGTGGTCGTGTCGCCGTCGCACGATGCCGAAGAGTTCCTCGGCATCGTCGAGCAGATGGGGCTGCGCAAGGTCACCTACGCGGTCGGCTGGGCCGCGTGGCTCGACATCGCACCAGAGGGTGTGAGCAAGGGCAGCGCGCTTGCCCGGGTGCTCGACCGGCTGGGACTGCCGACGGATGCCCTGCTCGTCGTCGGCGATGGACGCAACGACATCGAGATGTTCCGTCTGGCACGATCCGGCGGGGGGCGCGCGGTCTCGATGGGTCAGGCGCCCGACGAGGTGAAGGCCGAGGCCGACGAGGTGACCGGCACGGTGGATGACGACGGGCTTGCCGAGGTGCTGTTCTCGGTGGCTGCGAGCCGCGCGCTCTGAGTGCGGCCGAAGGGGCGCGAGATTGCCCGGGGCCCCCGGGGAAGGCCGTAATCACCTACGGTCTCGGCTGAGTGTGCAGTCTCGCGCGCATTGAGGTCGGTGCGACGCGACGAGGGTTGACTGACGTCGGTACCAGGGACAGAATCGTGAACGGCTACCTTAATACGTATTGGTAGGCGGCGACACATTCACTCCCCACGATTTGATCCGAGGGCCGATGTTGTCAGTACCAATACGTATCAATAGGCCATCAGGACGATGCCGTCTGGACGTCGGCATCCTTCAGAGAGGAAGGCACCTTCGTCATGACGAGTTCTCCCCAACACGCGCCGCGGAAGCGGCGATCCGGTCCACTCGGGCCGTGGCGGCGCACGCGCCGCCGCATCGCCGCACTCGCCGCGACCGCAGTCGTCGGCGCCCTGGCGATCACCGGGCTCACCGCGACCGCCGGCTCCGCGGCCACGCCGCCTTCGTATCAAGAGCCGTATCGCCCCCAGTACCACTTCAGCCTCCCGACCGGATGGATGGGCGACCCGAATGGCCTCGTCTACAAGGACGGCCTGTACTACCTGTTCAGCTACGGCACGTGGAAGGGTGCCGTGAGCAAGGACCTCGTGCACTGGAAGAACATCCCGGTCACCGGTCCCGCTCCCGACCCGGGCAGCAGCGCGTTCTTCTCCGGAAGCGCGGTCGTCGACACGAATAACACGAGCGGGTTCGGAACGCGCAAGAACCCGCCGATGGTCGCCGTCTACACGAGCGTGCAGCAGGGCACGAACATCCAGTCGCAAGACATCGCGTACAGCACGGATGACGGCCGCACATGGACGCGGTATGCCGGCGATCCCGTGATCGACATCCAGTCCGTGAACTTCCGCGATCCGAAGGTGTTCTGGTATGAGCCGGGTCACGAGTGGATGATGGTGGTCGCCCTCAGCGATCAGTACAAGACCGCGTTCTATACCTCGCCCGACCTCAAGACGTGGAAGCAGGTGGGCACGTTCGGCCCTGCCGGCGCCACCACGGGTGTGTGGGAGATGCCCGACCTCTACCAGCTGCCCGTGGACGGGAACCGGCACAACCAGAAGTGGGTGCTCAGCGTCAGCGTCGGCAGCACGGGCGTGCAGTACTTCGTCGGCGACTTCAACGGCTCGAGCTTCACGCCCGACGGGCCGGCGACATACACGCCGCCGGCCGGAACCGCGCTCGATGACTTCGAATCCGGCAGCTACGGCGACTGGACGACCACCGGGAGCGCGTTCGGCACCGCACCCTCGCCCGGTGCACTGCCCAACCAGCAGTCGATCACCGGGAACCCGGGAACATACGTCGCGAACAGCTTTAACGGCGGCGACGCTTCAACCGGCTCCCTCACCTCGCCCGCCTTCACCATCGACAAGCCGTATCTGAACTTCCTGGTCGGCGGCGGGAACAACCCTTACGTGCCGAACGCGGCGCCATTCGGCACTCTGCCGGCCGGAACCGTCTTCACCGACTTCTCGGGGACGAGCTACGACCCGGGATGGACGACGAGCGGATCGTTCGTCGGCACCGGCCCCAGTCACGAGCAGCTGGGCAACCAGGTGAGCTCGGGCGTGCTCGACACGTGGGGGCCGGACGGCGATCCCGGGCAAGGCGCGATCACCTCGCCGACGTTCACCGTCGACAGCCCGTACATCGATCTGCAGACGGCCGGCGGTGAGCATCCGATGAGCCAGGCGAACCCGACGGCGGTGAACCTCCTGGTCGGCGGAAAGGTCGTCGCCAGCGCGACGGGAAACAACTCGGGCACGCTCGCCTGGACGAACTGGGACACCAGCTCGTATCAGGGGCAGCAGGCGCAGATCCAGGTCGTCGATCAGAACGACGGCTCGCAAGGCTGGGGCCACCTGATGGTCGGCGACATCGTCTTCGCCACGCAGCAGGCGCCCGCGTGGGACACGCAGACATCCGTGAACCTGGTCGTGAACGGCCAGGTGGTGCGCTCGTCCACCGGCGCGAACAGCGAGAATCTCGACTGGGCCTCGTGGAACCTGAAGGATCTGCAGGGGCAGCAGGCTCGGATCGAGGTCGTCGACCACGCCACCGGGGGTTGGGGGCATGTGCTCGCCGACGACTTCACCCTCGCCGACCAGCCCGCGCTGAACCAGCTGCAGCGTGCCCACTGGGTCGACTACGGCGCGGACTTCTATGCGGAGAACACCTGGAATGACGCACCGCACGGTCAGCGCGTCGACATCGCCTGGATGAGCAACTGGGCGTACGCGTCGAACGTGCCGACCTCGCCGTGGCAGGGAGCCGAGTCGTTCCCGCGCACCGTCTCGCTGCAGACGATCGGCGGCCAGGTGCAACTCGTGCAGCAGCCGGTCGACCGTCTCGACTCGCTGCGCACCGGACCGGTCCGCACGGTGCGCAACCTGCGCGTCTCCGACACGACGACCCCGCTGAAGGCGACCGGGGACGAGCTGGAGATCCAGGCGCAGTTGAGCGCAGGAACGGCATCGTCGTTCGGCCTGAACGTGCGCGCCGGAGCCGGTCAGTACACGCAGATCGGATACGACACGACGACCGGCGAGCTCTACGTCGACCGCGGCAAGTCGGGCGACACGAGCTTCAGCTCGGCGTTCAACGGCCGCAACTCGGCGCCGCTGCCGCTGGATGCGAACGGGTCGCTGAGCCTGCGCATCCTCGTCGACGCGTCATCGGTCGAGGTCTTCTCCGGCGATGGCACGCGGGTGCTGACGGAGCAGATCTTCCCGGATGCCTCCAGCACGGGAGTCAGCGCGTTCGCCACGGGCGGCACGGCGACGGTCGACTCGCTGAAGGCCTGGAATCTCAAGTCGGTCTGGACCGACGAGGCAGGAGGAACGCAGCCGTAGACCGTGCCATCGGCGCGTGATGTACGTGATGTAGTCTTACATCATGCTTCGCACGCAAATATCGCTCACGGTCGAGGAGCGGCGACTCCTCGACCGTGAAGCGGCACGCACGGGGCGTTCGATCTCCGCACTCATCCGCGATGCCGTGACGTGGAGATACGGGCCGTCAACAGACGCCGAGGCCGATCTTCGCGCCATCGACGGCGCAGCCGGTGCATGGAAGGCACGCGCACTCGACGGAGGAGAGTACGTAGAGCGCGTTCGTTCCGGTCGACGATTGCGGGACGCGGCCCAGCCATGACGGTTGTGGTCGATACCTCGGTACTCATCGACGTTCTCCGAGGGGATCGGGAAGCGGTGCGAGTGCTCCGCGAATCGCGTGAGGCCGGTGTGCTGCACTCCAGCGAGATCGTCAAGCTGGAAGTTCTGGCGGGCATGCGCCCGTCCGAGGAGGCGGCGACGCGCAGGCTGCTCGGCGCCGTCACGTGGCATGCGCTGGACGAGGAGGTTGCCGAGATCGCAGGCGAACTCGGGAGGAAGTGGCTTCCTCGCAACCGCGGCATCGATTCTGCAGACCTCGCGATCGCTGCAACAACGATCGCGCTAGACGCGCAACTGCTCACAAGGAACGTCAAGCACTTCCCGATGTTCGCTGACTTGTCGACGCCGTACTGATGACGTAGCCAGCGCACTGCGACGTCGAGGCGGGGTCAGATCGAAGCCACCTGCCGGGCGTAAGCGCGTGCTCGGATGCCTCGTCACGAACGAGCCCTCGGCGCCGCCAGCGAACCGCGCGGCACATACGTGCACGGGATGAGGCGGGTGCCCGTAGGCTCCTCGTCGGCGAGCAGCAGTTCCCCCGCCGCCAACCCCATCTGAAGGTGCGGAAGAGCCACGGTCGCCAGCGGCGGATGCAGCTGGTCGGCGATGTCGGGCTGGTCGTCGAATCCCACGATGCTGACGTCGCGAGGGCAGTCGAGCCCTGCGGCGTGCGCGGCCATGAGCGCGCCGACCGCCATGCGATCGTTGCCGCAGATCAGGGCGGTCGGCTGGTCTTCCCCGATCACCTTCAGAGCCAGGTCGAAGCCGGAGTGCACCTGGAAATCCCCGTGCTCACGACGGATGCTCCGGGGATCGATGCCGGCGTCGCGCGCGGCATCCGCAAGCCCGCGTTCGCGCTCCTTGCACGCGTAGTCGTCGGCCGGACCGCCGAGGTATGCCACACGCCGGTGCCCCGCCGCGAAGGTCGCGGCGGCCGCATCGCGCCCGCCCTGATACTCGTCGGCGAGGATCTGAGGCGCACCCTTCACGTTGTCGGCCCAGCAGTTCACGAAGATCGTGCGCACGTCGCTTTCGGTCGCCGCCGCATGGATCGGCTCGGGGCCCGGAGCGGCGTAGATCAGGCCGGCGACTCCCTGGGCGACGAGGTTCTGCACCGCGGCGTCGACGGCGTCGGCCGACTCGGAGGTCTCGACCACGAAGCACACGTAGCCGGCAGGCTGCACCGCCTGCTGCACGCCGAGCACGATCTGACCGGCATAGGGCTGGGAGACGATGCGATTGGCGATGACTCCCACCGTGTAGGACTTGTTCGACCGCAGCGCCCTCGCGGCGCGATTGGGCTGGAAGTTCAGGTCCTTGGCCGCCTGCAAGACGCGTGCGCGAGTCTCGTCGGCGACGGACACGTCCCGCCGGTCGTTGAGCACGAACGACACCGTGGGTTGCGAGACGCCGGCGCGCTTGGCGACGTCTTTCATCGTGACGCGACGTTGCTCGGTGCCGGCCGCCTGCCCGGCGTCCGCTCGCGACCGGGGGCGATTCTCGTGGTCGGGCATCCTCGCTCCTTCTCGTCGCGTGGCGGAGTGAACTGTCATCGCGTTGCTCTGCCATGCCTCGCGACGTAACCATCTTGTCACGAAACCAATACGTATTGCTATTGCGACTCGCCTGGGGTTATGCTGCTCGGGCAAATACGTATTGGTAAATGTCGTTACCGCGGCCGACACCGATACGACGACTCGAAACGTACCGCCCACCATCCGAACCCAGAACACGAACACCCTCGAACAGAACCCTCGAACAAACGCTCAGAGAGGAGCGAACTATGACCGGCAGCTTCGGCCCGACCATGGATCGTCGCACGCTACTGAAGCTCGGCGGAGCCGGGCTGGCCATGACCGGGCTGGCATCTTTGGCCGCCTGCTCATCGACCGGAGGCGGTGGAGGCGGCAAGAACGCCTCGGCCACGCTCAAGATGCTCTACTTCGGGCAGCAGAGCGCGGCGAACACGCTGCAGAAGGCGTTGCAGCCGCAGATCAAGAAGATCGACAAGAACGCCACCCTCGAGATCACCGGAATCAACGGCACCGACTGGAACGACTTCATCGCCAAGGTGCTCACGCAGATCGCCGCAGGCTCCGCTCCCGATCTGGTGAGCGTGGCGACCGAGGGCCTGCAGCAGATGGCCGCCAAGCAGATGATCGTGCCGCTCGACGACTACGTCACCAAAGACATGAGCGCGCTGAAGAGCTACTTCGACGACGTGCATCCCACACTCGTCGAATCGATGATGTACCAGGGGCACCTGTACGAGCTCACCGACAGCTTCAACGCAGGCAGCATGTTCTACAGCACCGGCCTGTACTCCAAGGCAGGGCTTGCTGCGCCGTCGGCGCAGTGGACGATGGATGACTTCCACAACAACGCGCAGAAGCTCGCCGCGCTCGGGTCGAACACCAACGCCTTCGACTGGGTCGTGCGGCTGTGGGGAAGCTGGACCTCGTTCCTCTACGCCAACGACGGCAACCTGCTCACCGAAGGCAAGTACTCCGGCGGGGACTGGCTGTGGAAGAAGGCCTACGCGAACAACCCGCTGGCCAAGGGCCGCGGCGGCGGATGGAAGTGGGGCGCACCGACCGCGAACTCCGCCGCTGCCGTCGAGGCGCTCGAGTACGTGATCGAGCTGCAGAAGGCCAACCTGTCGCCTTCGCCCGACGTGGGAGGCGGTGGAACTCTGCAGGGTCTGTTCGCGTCGGGCCGCATCGGAATGACGATCGGCGGCGGCTTCTGGGCGGGCGGCCTGCACAACGCCGGCATGAAGACCGGATCGTTCGACGTGGCGCCCTTCCCGACGTGGAAGAGCAACAAGTCCCTGTTCGGCGCAGCCGGCTACGGCATCTTCAACACCTCGAAGAACAAGGACCTCGCCTGGGAGGTCGTGAAGATGCTGGTCGAACCGGAGACGTTCGGCCTGGTCTACCCGGGCAACGTGACGACCCCTGCTCGCAAGTCGCTCATGACGGCCGACCGCTACAAGAGCACGGGCCCGGAGCACTGGTCTGTGTTCTGGGATCAGCTGAACGGGTCGGTGCCGATCTCCGCCCCGCCGTACTACCAGGCGCTCGCCACCTCGCTCAACCAGCGCACGACGCAGGCCGTGTCGAGCGGCAACGCGAAGGCGGCCCTCGACGGCATGCAGTCCGACCTCGAGAAGGCCCAGGCGAACTCCTGATGACCGCCACAGCGGAAAGCACGCGGGAGATCGCGCGCATGTCCGCCTCCCACCGTTCCTCCCGCCGCCCAGGTGCGCGGCGGGAGGCCCGGCGGCAGGCGACGTTCGGCTACCTGATGATCGGACTGGCGGTGGTGTTCGTCGCCGTCTTCACGCTCATCCCGATCCTCGTGTCGCTCGGGCTCTCGTTCTTCTCATGGGACGTCATCACCCCGCCGCAGTTCGTCGGACTCAAGAACTTCACGAGGCTGTTCTCCGACGACCAGGTGCTGTCGTCGTTCGGCGTCACGATCCTGCTGGCAATCGGCATCGTCATCCTGCAGATCGGCCTCGGCCTGCTTCTGGCGGTGCTCGTCAACAACCGAAAGCACAAGTGGACGAAGGCGTTGTTCCGCACGACGTTCTACCTGCCGCTGCTGGCGTCCTCCGCCGCGGTCTCGATCTTCATGGGGTACTTGTTCGACGCCAAGTTCGGGCTCATCAACTACTACCTGGGTCAGCTCGGACTTCCCGCCGTACCGTGGCTGGTGAACCCGGCGACGGCGCAGATCACGATGATCGTCATCGTCGTGTGGCAGCAGGTGGGGTTCACGTTCGTGTTGTTCGTGGCATCCCTCACGTCTGTGCCGACCGACGTGCTCGAGGCGGCGGCGATCGACGGCGCAGGACCATGGCGCACGCTGTTCCGCATCAAGGTCCCGCTGATCAGTCCGACCATCCTGTTCGCGACGGTCGTGGCGATGATCAACGCGATGCAACTGTTCGACCAGCCGTTCATCATGACCAAGGGTGGGCCAGGCACGGCGACCACGACGGCGACCATCTCGATGTACCAGACCGGATTCCAGAACCTGCAGTTCGGTTACGCGTCGGCCATCGCCATTCTGCTGCTGGTGATCATCCTGCTGATCACGGGCATCCAATTCCTCGCTGCCCGAAAGCTGGTGTTCTACCAATGACGACGCTCGAAGCCTCCAGCACTGCCCGCATCGCCGGGCGTCGCCGGCGCCCCATCGTGAAGGTGGGCAGCGTCGCCGGGATGATCGTGCTCATCGTCGGCGCGATCTTCGCGTTCGGTCCGCTGTTGTGGACGCTCAGCACGTCGCTCCGCACGCCCGCCGCGGCGTTCTCGAACCCGCCGCAGTGGATTCCGACGGACTGGGACTTCGGCAACTACGTCGCCGTGTTCAACCAGATCCCGATCGGTCAGTTCTTCGTGAACAGTGTGATCGTGACCGTGCTCATCGTGGTCGGGCAAACCATCACGTGCACGCTGTCGGGCTACGCGTTCGCGATGGTCTCGTTCCCGGGCAAGAACACCATCTTCGCCGTGTTCCTCGCCACCATGATGGTGCCGCTGCAGACGATCATCATCCCGGTGTTCATCATCGTCAGGATGCTCGGCCTCAGCGACTCGCTCAGCGCACTGATCATCCCGGCGTTGGGCAGCGCGTTCGGCACGTTCCTCATGCGGCAGTACTTCATGCAGATGCCGCGGGAGCTCGGCGAGGCCGCCCGCATCGACGGCGCCACCCAGTTCGGCGTGTTCTGGCACGTCTACGCGCGCATGGCGACCCCCGCGATCGCGACATTGGCCATCCTGAACTTCTCCGGCTTCTGGGCGGAGTTCTACCGGCCGCTGATCTTCCTCAACTCGCAGGATCACTTCACGCTGCCGCTCGGCCTCGTGGGGCTGCAGGGCAACCTCGGAACCGGGTCGATCTCGATCGTGCTGGCCGGCGTCATCCTCGCCATGATCCCGAGCGTTCTGCTGTTCGTCTTCGCCCAGCGCTACTTCATCGAGGGCGTGACAGCGGGCTCGTTCCGCTAGTCGCCCTCGGTACCGCTCACACCCACCACACCCGCTAGGAGTCTGCGCTGATGGCCGACCGGCATCCGCATCACCGCCCGCTGTTCCACATCAGTCCGCCGCGCGGATATCTCAACGATCCGAACGGACCGGTCGAGCTGGACGGCGTGCTCCATCTGTACTACCAGTCGCGGGCACTCGCCGACATGGCGGTGCCGGTGGAGTGGGGGCACGCGACGACGGACGACCTCGTGCACTGGAGGTTGCACCGCCCGGCCATGAGCCCGCTTCCCGGTGGCCTCGACTCGGAAGGCTGCTGGTCGGGCAACACCGTGGTCGACGGCGACCGGGTTCGTGCGTACTACTCCGGGCACGTGCACGGGCGAGCTCTTGAGCACATCGTCACCGCCCTGAGCGATGAGAACGGCACGAACTTCGGGCCTCCGACCCGGCTGCTCGACGATCCAGACGCGGGAGAGGGCATCCGCATGTTCCGCGACCCGTTCGTGTGGACGGATGCCGACGGCTGGCACATGGCGGTCGGTGCGGTCGCCGAGGGCGGGCTGGCGGCGATCCGCCACTACGTGTCGCGCGACGGGCTGGACTGGAGCTACGACGGGCATCTGGCCGAGTTGCAGCGCACCCGCATCGAGGACGGGGCTCGGCCCATCGATACCGGCGAGGGCTGGGAGTGTCCGCAGGTGGTGCGGGTGGCTGGACGCGAGGTGGCTGTGGTCTGCTCGTGGTCGTTCGCTGACGGCCCCGACGGCGTGCTCGCGTTCGCGATCGATGGGACGCCCGAACCTCGACGCGTCGACGACGGACACGACTTCTACGCGCCTTCTGTGCTGCGCGAGAGCTCGTACGGGCCGCTTCTCTTCGGCTGGATCATGGAGGGCCGCGACCCGGCATGGTGGCAACAGGAGGGCTGGTCGGGTGCGATCGCTCTGCCGCGCCACGTGTGGCTCGCTCGGGATGCCGCCGGGGTCGACCGGCTGTGCACCGAGCCTCATGCCGCACTCGTCGAACTGCGATGCGGGGATGCCCGTGCTGCTCAGGGCGCAGCGCTCGCCGCTCAGTCGGAACTGGTGGTCCCCGCCGGGGTCGGCGGTCGCATCCGCTTGCGTTTCGCCGCCGACGAGTGGGTCGATATCGACTTGGACCCGCAACGCGGAACGGTGACGATCGACACGGACCATGCCAGCACGGATGCCCGTGCGCGCGGCGGTCGTGTCGTCGCCTCCGACGCCTTCGACGAGGCATCCGGCCGTCCTGCACTGCGAGTCTTCCTCGACGGTTCGGTGATCGAGGCGTTCACGAGCGCCGGACGTTCGCTCACGACCCGCGCGTATCCGCTCAGCGGATCGGGCTGGAGTGTCGAGGCGCCGGACGGCGTGCTGATCTGGAGTCTGACGGCGGCAGTGACCATCGGGGAACCGGCGCCGGCGGTAGCTGCGCTGGAGTGACTGCCGCGAACCGACCGCCGAGACGGCGGTCGGCGCTGGCGTCGCGGCAAAGGCCAGAAATGGCCTTTGCTTTTAGCTCCAGCGCGCAAGGGACTTTGTTACCCTCGGTCCTTGAGTGCTTCGGTCGACTTGGAGCACTCCTCGCCCCCGACCCGCTGCGGTGAACGCGATGCGTGCCCCGTGACATCGAAGATTCCATGACTGCTTACCCCACTCGACGAGCCGCCCGTGAGGCCGCTTCGGCGGTGCGCTCTGCCCGCGGGCGCCGGCGCAGGGCGGCTGTTCGGAGGATTCCTCAGATGGAGGATGCCCGGGCCAAGCGGGTGCAGCACCGCGCCGCGGTGAAGGAGTGGCGTTCGCGCGGCCGCGTGACGGCTGCGGCGGCGGCCGCCGTCTTCCTGGCCGGCAGTGCGATGGTGGCGCTTCCGGCGAACGCTGCCACGGGCCCGGCGGGCACGCTGTACGCGGACCAGTTGATCGCGAACACGCAGTCGCTTCATGTCTCAGCCCACGTCGCGCAAGCGGCAGTGGATCAGCCGAAGTTCAATTCAGCAGGGTTCACCCGCCCGGATGGATCGTCGGCCATCACCGTCGGCGGCACGACGAATGCCGATTGGGCCGCTCTCGTTCTGCAAGACGGCAAGTTCCCGGTGACGCCGAACAACCTCACCGTGATGCTGCAGTGGATGGACTCCGAGAACGACCCGAACAGCTGGTGGCTGCGCAACAACCCACTGAACAACGGGCTGGGGTCGGGCGGGGGAGCGGGCTTCGGCAGCTACGACAACCTCACGATCGCGGCCTCGTATGTCGCGCAGCAACTCCGGCGCGATCTGTTTTCGGGCATCGCGCAGGCGTTCGACTCCAACGCTCCTGTCTCGGTCAGTGTGCAGGCCATCATCGACTCGCCCTGGGCCGGTGGCCACTACAACTACGGAGCCATCTGGCACGGCGTCGATGTGCCGATCGTGGCCGCACCTGCCTCCGACTGGTAGGACACGTCGGTAGTGGTTCGTAGCCTGACCCCGTGACCGAACCGCACCGTCTCACCCGGCAGGATGCCCGCCGCATCGCGGTGCGCGCCCAGTTGCTGGATGCCGCGCGTCCGGTCGATCTGCTCGATACGGTGCGCAGGCTCACCCTCGTGCAGTACGAGCCGACCGCCACGGTCGCGCCGAGCGCCGACCTCGTGCTGTGGAGCCGGCTGGGGCGCTTCTACCGGACGGACGATCTGCGGCGAGCACTGGCATCCCACGTGATGGTGGAACTGCGAAGCATGATGCGTCCTGCCCATGACGTCGCCCTGTATCGGGCCGAGATGGAGGCGTGGCCGGGCGAGGCCGCGCGGGGCTGGGCACGCGCCCAGGCAGGGTGGGTGGAGGCGAACGACGCGCTGCGGCGGGACATCCTCGACCGAATCCGCCACGGCGGCCCGATGATCTCGCGTGACCTGCCCGACGACAAGTGCGTGAAGCCGTGGCAGTCCAGCGGGTGGAACACCGGACGCAACTCGGCGATGATGCTCGAGTTCATGGAGCAGCGCGGCGAGGTCGCGGTCGCCGGCCGGCTCGGCCGGGAACGGCAGTGGGACCTGGCCGAGCGCATCTACCCCGACGATCCGGTGGTGCCGCTGGCGGACGCCCTGCGCGAGCGCCGCACCCGCCGCCTTCGCTCGCTCGGCGTCGCCCGCGCGCACACCACCCAGACGCAGCTCGAGCCGATGGATGTCGGCGACACCGGCGAGCCGGCCGTCATCGAGGGCGTGCGCGGCACCTGGCGGGTCGATCCCGCGCAGCTCGACCGCGAGTTCGAGGGCCGCACGGCGATCCTGTCCCCGTTCGACCGGCTGGTCTTCGACCGCAAGCGTCTCGCCGAGCTCTTCGACTTCGATTACCAGCTCGGCATGTACAAGCCGGCGGCGCAGCGACGGTTCGGCTTCTACGCGCTCCCTGTGCTGCACGGCGACCGCCTGGTCGGCAAGGTGGATGCCACGAGCGATCTGCCGGCATCCGTGTTGCGGGTGCACCGCGTGTACGAGGACGAGCCCTTCACGTCCGAGGCGAAGGATGCCGTGCGCACCGAGCTCGAGAGTCTCGCCGAGTTGCTGCGTCTGCGGTTGGAGTTCGAGTAGGCGCCTGTGCTCGGTAGACTCGGCGGCTGGAGGGCTGTCCGAGCGGCCGATGGAGCTGGTCTTGAAAACCAGTGGGCGGAAACGCCTCGTGGGTTCGAATCCCACGCCCTCCGCAGAGGAATAGACCGGATCAGAACGCGCTTCCGCCGATGGCGGTTCAGTGACGCCGGCTTGGTGCGCCCGCGTCGCTGGCCGGGACGTCGCGGCCGCAGTGCTTGCACGCGGTGGCCGCCAGGGGTAGGTCGTCGGAGAGGCACGACGGGCAGGTGGCTGTGGGCGTCGGGTCACCGAACACGGTCTTTCCCTGGCGCTTCATCACGGCTCGGTAGGGGACGACGATCACGAAGTACACGACGAGCATGAAGATGATGAAGTAGATGATCGCGGAGATGAACGCTCCCAGGTTCAGGAACGTGCCATTGCCGCCGCCGGAGACCAGTTGCCAGCCCAGCCCTGGCGACGTCTTGCCGCCCTGCGCGGCTGCGACGAGCGGGTTGATGATGTTTGTCGTGAATGCGGCGATCAGCGTGCTGAATGCGAGTGCAACCACCAGGCCGACTGCGACGACGATCACGTCACCACGCATCAAGAAGTTTTTGAATCCTCGAAACATGTTTCCCCCCTTTGGGACGTGTTCTTCAAGCGCCAGAATTCCGCGGGACCTGGCCTTTTGAGCGTAGTAGCGTAATGAGGCCGATGCCGGTATTTCGCGCCCGGGTCGTCATTTTCCGGTGCCGCTCGGCTCACCGGCCGGTACGGGGATCGAGCACGATCCTTCCGAAGACGGTTCCATCGTCCATCCGGCGGTGAGCTTCCGCCGCGTGCGCCAGCGGAAGCACGTCGTGCACGATCGCAGAGAGCTCGCCACGGGAAGCCGCCTCGAGCAGATCTGCCCGGACTGCGTTGCGTTCATGGACGGGCACCGTCGCCAGGCTGAATGTTGCAAAAGACCGCGATTGCTGGAATGCGCGCATCAGCGACATTCCGAAATCCGGCGGCGGAAACCCGGCAACGGCTCCGACCAGCACCAGTCGCCCATTAGGTGCGAGTCGGTCAAGGAACGCGGGCAGTTGCTGTCCTCCGACGATATCGATGATCACGTCGAACATCTCGGCTGCGTTCGGATCGCCGGCTCCGGCGCGGTCCAGAACGTGCGTGGCGCCGAGGGCGCGAAGTCGCCGGCCGCGCTCGGCGGATGCCGTTGTCACCGCGATCGAACTCGCCCCGACGTGCGCCGCCAGCTCGACGACGGCGATCCCGATGCTTCCTGCCGCGCCGCGGACCAGTATGCGCTCACCGGCGGCGAAGCGCGCGTGCGCCAGCGCGAAGTGCGCGACGGTGGCCGCGCTGCCCAGCGTGACCGCGTCGATCGAGGAAAGCCCGGACGGGAGCGGGGTGACGTCTTCGAGCTGCGCAACTGCGTGTTCGGCATACCCGCCGCTCGTGCCGGTGAAGGCCCACACCCGTCGGCCGACCCACTCGGTATCGACGCCGCAACCGACAGACGTGATGACACCGGCGACCTCGCTGCCGGGGACCATACCCTGCGGATACGACGACCCGAGCGTTCCTCGGCGGATGACGACGTCGACGCCGCCGATACCGATCGCTTCCGTTCGCAGCGCCACCTGGCCCGCCCCTGGCAAGGGAATGGGGATGTCCACGACCTTCATGCCGCTCGCGTCTCCGAATCGCTGGATGCTGACCGCCCGCACCGTATCTCCTGTCGTCCGTCTCGTCGCCGATACGATGAGGACGGTAGTGGACGCCGCCGTCCGGTTGAGCGAAGTGAGACGAATGAGTGCGGAGATGCCCCGACTACGTTCGGATGCGCAAGACAACCGAGATCGCATCCTGACGGCGGCGCGGCGCCTGTTCGCCGAGCGCGGTGTGGGCATCGGGATGCGCGAGATCGCACGTGAGGCGGGAGTCGGCCCGGCGACGCTCTACCGCCGCTTTCCCACGAAGCAAGCCGTGATCGACGAAGCGTTCGACATCGAGCTACGGGCCTGTCGGCAGATCGTCGTGGATGCCTGCGACGACTCGGACCCCTGGCGAGGTTTTGTCAGGGCGGTGCAAGGTTTGATCGAGTTGAACGCGGAGAATCGAGGCTTCGTCGATGAGTTCACCGCGACCCAACCTTCTTCCGGTCCGCTCGTGGAGCACCGCCGGGAGTTGCTTCGCATGCTGAGGGGACTGGCTCGCCGTGCACAGCGTAGCGGTCGCCTACGTTCGGACTTCGTGGTCGACGACCTCGTCCTCGTGTTGCGTGCAGGTCGAGTTCTGGGTCCGGACGGGACGCGAACCAAGACGTCGCAGGCGCAACGGTTCGCCGAGCTGGTGATCGACGCCTTCAGTGATGCGCGCAACCGTTAGTTCTCCCGCGGCCGGTGACCGGGCCGCAGCGCGTCCATCGAGCCGACGCGTGGCTATGGGGAACACGTCAGCCGGCCCGGAGCGCGTCGCGCGCCTCCGCGAGAAGCGCGATCAGCGCGTCGTACCGCTGAGGGCCGAGCGTGGTGCGGATCCGTTGTTCTGACGCGAGCTCTCGTTCGACACCGTCGGCGGATGCCGCCTTTCCAGCATCTGTCGGGTGCAGAGCAACGGAGCGACCCGCCCCGACTCGGCGCTCGATCAGACCCAGCCGCTCGAGTCGGTCGGCGGCCTGGCTCATGGCCTGCTGGCTCTTGCCGAGGCCGGCGGCGATCGTGGTCACGGTGATCCCCGGCTCCCTCACGACCGCGTCGAGCAGATGGTTCAACGGCAACGACAGCGGCGACTCCGCCAGTGCGTCTTCGCCGCGCTGCTCCACGAGAACGCTCAATTCACGAAGCCGCCCGCGAAGCAGTTCTGGCATCGAGGGGCGCCAGTCGCGATCGTCTGCGACGGATCTTCGACTCATATCGCGATTATACGGATTTGGATTCCAGCCCCTGTGAACACAAGGACTTGTGCTTGAACAGGGTTGGACACAGATCAAAGGAGCAATCATGCGAGTGTTCGTCACAGGCGCGACAGGATTCATCGGCAGTCACCTGGTCACCGACCTCAGAGACGCAGGGCACGACGTCGTGGGACTCAGCCGATCGGAAGCGGGGGCGGAGCGACTCAGGGCAGCGGGCGCGACGCCGTTCCTCGGCGACGTGAACGACCTGCCCCGACTCCGTGTCGCCGCCGATGATGCGGAGGCGGTCGTGCACACGGCGTTCGACCACGAGCATCCGGATTCAGCCGAACCGAGCGAGAACGATCGGATGGTCATAGCTGCACTCGGAGAGACCCTCGCCGGCACCGACCGTCCGCTCATCGTCACCTCCGGAACAGGCTTGGTGCGGGCGCGACCGGGCGCTGCGGTCGTCGAGAGCGATCCGCACGAGCCGTCGTCCGTCGTTGCGCGGGCCGCCTCCGAAGAGGCGGCCGAGGCGCTCATCGAGAACGGTCTCGACGTCAGGATCGTGCGTCTGCCGCAGGTCCACGACACCCGACGGCAAGGACGGATGCGCTGGCACATCCGCCTCGCACGCGAGCGCGGCAGCGTCGCCTACATCGGCGATGGCAGCAACCGTGTTCCCGCAGTGCATGTCACGGATGCCGCGCGGCTGTTCCGGCTCGCGCTGGAGCGCGGCCGGCAGGGAATGCGGTATCACGCTGTCGCCGAAGAGGGCGTGCGATTGCGCGAGATCGCCGAAGCGATCGGCGAAACCCTGCACCTCCCCGTGGCCTCCTTGGCGCCCGAAGACGCTGCCGGGTACTTCGGATGGCTCGCTCAGCTTGCGGGGCTCGACCTGCCCGCATCCGGTACCTGGACCGCCGGGGAGTTGGACTGGCGCCCCACCGGGCCCAGCCTCCTCGACGACCTGCGCAACGCCGTGCCCGACGAGTCGGGGCGAGCGTGACGAGAGACCCAGCGTCACTCCACGTACTGGCCGCCGCAGGCCTCTGCGAGTCCCGGTCCGAACAGCGCGGCCGGCGTGAAGGCGCCCGGCTCGCCTCTCTCCTCAGCAAGCCGGGCGGTCACCTCTGCGGCGAAGCGTGCCGTCGCATCGCTCGCATCGCCCAGCCGCAGCCAGCCTTCCTTGATCTGGCCGTTCGCCCACTCGACCCGTGCGTGCGCCCAGGAGTATTCCCTCGGCCGTGGTCGGAAGCTCGTGTGCACGGCCGCGACCCGGTGAATCAGCGCGCGGCGCAATGGACCGATCCGAAGGGCGACCTCGGCGAGAGGGAAGAGCGCGCGAACGGGGCCGGAGGGAGCCTCGGACGATGCTGCCTCGACTTCGGGTGACCCGGATGCGCGCCGTGCGGCCTCGAGCTCGCCGAGCGGCATGAGACCCGTCCGTACCGTGTCTCCATCAGGTGTCGTCAGCGCCCGTGGCCGACTGCCGATGCCGGCGGACACGACGCGGCCGCGCGCGACACGGCGAGCCCGGTACCGGCCGCCGGGGACACCGGGCATGCCGTGGAGCAGTGTCGCCGCGAAGGCCTCGCCGAGTGTGCCCTCCTCGATCGCGAGCGAGGGGACCATGTCTGTGCGCACTCTCGCGGCCGGCGGCATCCCGGCGCAGACTCGCACGGCGACGCACTCGGTGGCCGCGGCGCCGAACCCGGCGCCCGTGACGAGGGTCACGCCCGCAGCCGCGGCGTCCCTGTTGCGATCGAGCACAGCCGGCACCGAGCCCATGTCGTTGCCCAGGTCGACGTAGTGGCTTCCGGCGGCGATGCAGGCGTCGATGATCGTCGGCGCCGTCGCTGAGAATGGCCCGACCGTGTTGAGGACGACTCCCGGTCGATCACGTCGGATGGCTGCGGCCATATCGTCGAGGCCGGCGGCGGCGACCACGCCGGTGCCCGCTTCTTTCGCGAGCGCCTCGAGTCGTGAGGCGTTGCGTCCGACGAGCACGGTGGCGATGTTGCGAGCCGCCATCAGGCGGGCGACTGCGCTGCCCGTTCGCCCGTTCGCACCGAGGATCCATACCGACTCAGGCATCCCACGCTCCCTTCCGCGATCGGTTCGCGCCAGACTGTTCTTCGATCAAGTGATGACACTGCATGTCGTCACTGTACACGCAATGACATGCAGTGTCATCACGTAGGCTGATGACATGAGTCGATGGCGCCCGGATGCTCGCGAACGACTCGAGGCTGCAGCGCTCGAGCTCTTCGAGCGGCAGGGTTTCGCGGCCACTACCGTGCCGCAGATCGCGGAGCGGGCGGGCCTCACGACGCGCACGTTCTTCCGCTACTTCGCCGACAAGCGCGAGGTCATCTATGCGGACGACCAGTTCCCGGCGCTCGTCCGGAGCATGTTCGCCGACGCGCCCGCCGATCTTTCGCCGATCGAGCTCATCGTCGAGAGCATCCGCCGGTTCTCGGACGAGGAACTGGAGCACCAGCGCGACAAGATCCGGCGCCGCAGCGCGATCGTCCTCTCCGACCCCGGTTTGCGAGAACGCAGCCTCCGCAAGCGGGCCGAGATCGCCGAAGCGATCCGGGATGGCCTTCTTGAGCGGGGAGTTCCGGCGCGCACGGCAACACTCCTGGCTGACACGACGGCCAACGTCTTCGAGGTGTCTCTGGCGGAGTGGATCGATGCCGACGACGGAAGAGCGCTCAGCGACCTGGTCCTCGAGAACCTCGCCGTGCTACGTGACGCTCTCGACGGCGACCGCCACTTGGCCCACGGCCGCTGACCAACGAATGCACCGCGCGGTCATCATGCGGCCGCTCGCGCGGACGCGGCGGGCACCAGCACCTCCCGGCACCACGTGCGGAAGTCGGTCGCGGTCGGCACTGCGCGAGCCCAGTCCGCGTCGTAGATGCCCTCGTCGGCTGCCGTGAAGGTCTGGATGCTCTCGATCACCTGCTGTTCGGGTGCGCCGGCGGAGCGCAGCATGCCCGCGTACTCGTCGATGGCCAGGCGCTGGTACGCGACCGCTCGGCCGAGCTCCTCGCTCATGACGCCGGCCAGTTGGTCTGGGCTGAGGTGATCCGGACCGAAGACGGGCAGGTCGTCCTGACCGGACCAACTCAGATCGGTGAGCAGGTCGGCCGCCGTGTGGGCGATATCGCGCGTGGCGACGGTGGGCATGGGCGCCTCGGCCGATCCCGTCAGTGCGAAGGAGCCGCGGGAGAGGATGCCGTCGAGCTGCCGCAGCAGGTTCTCCAGGTAGAACGGCATGCTCAGGGCCCGATATGCGGCTCCGGATGTGCGCAGCTCGGCATCCATGGCGAACGCCGAAGAGAGAACGCCGGCGGGCTTCGGCCAGCCGTGCCCGGCGCTCGAGACGCCGACGACGTGTCCCACCTTGTGGCGGGCGATGGCCTGCGAGGCGACACGGGCGAAGGCGAGATAGTGCTCCCGAGTGCTCGGCGCCGCCGGGTTCGGCGGAACCAGCCAGAACAGCGCATCTGCTCCGGCGAGCGCCTCGTCGAGTACGGCGGAATCGCCGTGCGACCCCTCGACCGCCTCGACGCGGTCGCGTACGTCTTCATCGAGTCGCGAGGCATCCCTCACGACGACTCGAACGTCGCTCCCTCGCTCGAGTAGCTCGCGCACGAGCTTGCTGCCGATCTGCCCGGTGGGAGCGGTGACCACGATCATTCGGATGAACCTCCTCGATAAACGGAATCTGAGTTCCGGTTCCGATTATGTGCGCACGACCGCATTCCGTCAAGTAATCTGCTGAGTCATGACCGAAGCCGAAGTGCGTATGCGCGCCGACGCCCGGCGCAATCGCCGGGCCATCCTCGACGCAGCGCGCGACCTCTTCACCGAGCGCGGCGACGTGGTGCAGATCGACGAGATCGCAGAGCGCGCAGGCGTCGGCGTCGGGACGCTCTACCGGCACTTCTCCGACAAGAAAGCCCTGCTCGCGGCCATCGTGGGCAGTCGCTTCGAGGCGATGACTGCGGTAGCGCGGGCGGCGGAGCAGGTCGAGGATCCGGGAGAGTCCTTCCGCGCTCTACTTCTCGGCTATCTGGAGACGGCCGAGACGGATGCCGCCTACCGCCTGGCCGTGCTCGGTGCAGAGGAGCCGGACTGGCAGGAGATCAACGCCGAGAAGGAGCAGTTCGGCGTGATCGTCGAGCGCATCCTCGGTCGCGCCATCGACGCGGGGTACCTCCGCGACGACATCGCGAGTACGGACTTCGTTCTCTTGACCCGCGGGGCCATGGCCAACATGACCCGCGGCCGCAACTGGCGCAGGCACGTGGAGCTGCTGCTGGAGGGCATCCGCGCCGCGCGGTCCCGCTGACCCCGTGATTCAGCTGTCGCGAATTGCGGGTGTCCGTCAACCGAATCCGCGATTCGGGACAGCGGAATGCGCGGCGAGGGAGTCAGGCGGCGCGCAGCAGGTCGACGGATGCCCGCACTTCGGTTTCGAAGTCCGGGCCCCAGTTGCACTCGAGTGAGACGCTGCCGTCATACCCGGCCCGCTGAAGGGTCGCAAGGAACTCGCACCACGGCCAATCGCCGGTGCCGAGATAGCGTCGACCGCTGTCGGCGATGTGCGCATGCCCGATCTTCGCGGCGTGCCGGATGATCGAGTCCAGCGGTTCCTGCTCGAGAACGATGTGGTACAGGTCGGCGACGACGGGGACGTTCGCGATCTCGAAAGCATCGAGGAACTCCGATGCCTCGCCGATCGAGTTGATGAGGTTCGTCTCGCCGGTGTTCAACGGCTCCAGCATGACGCGCAAGTCGGCCGCGGCGGCCGCGTCGCGTGCCGCGCGCACGACGTCGGCGAGTTGCTCCAGCGCCGCTTCGTGGGCAAGTCCATCCGGTGCCGTACGGGAGCGACCGGATCCGAAGACGACCTTGGCGCCGGGCTCGGCCACCTCGCCGAGGAGCGAGAAGACGGCATCGAAATAGCGCCGAGCCTCATCGAGCCTGCTCTCGATCCCGATGAGCGGCACGCTGCCGGGAACCAGAACGGCGAATGACGGATGCCGCCTGCCGCGGTAGGCATCCGACAGGCGCCACCCGTCGCCGTCCGGCACGATCACGTTGTCCACGATCGTGGGCTCGACGTAGTCGACGCCCGCCGCGAACGCGGCGCCGGTGCGGGCGGCATCGGTGATGACTCCGAACGCGGAGAATGGCACAGCAAACCTTCCTTCGGTGGCGTGATGGGGTCAGTTCAGCAGGGCGCGACCCGCACGACAACCGTTTGCCACTTTTGCCGTGCTCAGCGCTGCGCGGCGTGGGCCTTGATCTTCGCGAACATGTCCTCGAGCAGGAATCTCACGTCCACGCTTTCGGCCACGCGAACCGACCGGCCCTCGACGATCACGTTGGTCATCCGGGCGTCGGCTCCGAAGACGTGCACCGGCCGATGCCGCCAGACCGCTCCGTCGGGGTTGAGAACCACGCTCACGGCGGGCGAGTCGCCGAGGGAGCGGTACTCGATCTCCGGATCCACGTTGGCGGCGTTGAACTCCTTGAGCTGTCGTACGAGATACGAACCGAGCTCGCCGTAAGGCGCAACCTTCTCGTCGAGTTCGGCGTAGCCGACCCCGACCATCCGGTACACCGTCATGGGTATCTGCCAGACACGGAGCCCGGACTGGAAGACGACGTTGGCCGCAGCCACGTCGTTGCTCAGGTTGAACTCACCCCGCAGCTCCCCGCCGGTGATGTCGTCGTACGGCGTTCCGCCGATCCACACCACCGTCAGCTCCGGGTTGTCGGCGACCGTCGGATCGAGCAGGAGTGCGCTGGCCATGTCGGTGAGCGGCCCGAGGAAGATGACGAACAACCGGCCGGGCTCGTGTGCTTCGCGGATGATGAGCCGGGCGCCCGCGGAGTCGACAGGAGTCCGTTCATCCGGAAGACGATGCTCGGCGCCGTCGGCCACCACGATGTCGTCGCGCTCGAGCAGCCGGAGGAGGAGGTCGACCTCGTCACGGCTGTCACGCATGCTGTGCGGGCTTCGGGCGTCGCCGAAGTGGGCCGGGATGATCCCCGCGATGTCGAGGCTCGGCGAGAGCAGCGCGTGCACGATCGCGAACTGGTCGTCCGCCTCGTTCTTGGCGTCCGAATCGATGATCAGTCGGCGTCTCATCCACACACCCTAGAGCGTCGTCGAAACTCACTTGCGATTCGCCGTGTCCTATGTAACGATACACGAACCAGTTCCTGTATCGATACAAATTGGTCCGGCCGGCGAAGACGCGAGGAGTGAGCGTGACCGAGAACGCGACGAGCGCCCACACGTACTATGCGGATCCCGCCCTGGTCGCCTTCGGCGAGAAGTTCTATCTGTATCCGACGACAGACGGCAAGGACGGCTGGAACACGGATGTCTTCCATGTTCTCGAATCCGACGATCTGGAGCACTGGGTCGATCGTGGCGAGATCCTCCGGCTCGGCCGCGACGTCTCATGGGCCACGAAGAACGCGTGGGCGCCAGCAGTAGCGGAGAAGGGCGGTCGATTCTTCCTCTACTACAGCGCGGACGACAACATCGGAGTCGCCGTCGCGGACACCCCCACGGGACCGTTCGCCGACTCCGGCAAGCCTCTGGTCGCCAGGGATGCATACAGCGGCCGCGCGATTGATCCCTCCGTCTTCACGGACGACGACGGCTCGTCGTACCTCGTCTGGGGCAACGGTGTCGCTCACATCGCGCGCTTGAACGACGACATGGTCTCCATCGATCCCGGCTCGGTCGTCGAGTGGCGGCATCCCACCTTTCGCGAGGCTGCGCACGTCCATCGCCGCGGCGATGTCTACTACCTCACGTGGTCGGAGAACGACACGCGGGATCCGTCGTATCGCGTTCGGTGGGCCACCGCGGGCAGGCTTACCGGTGAGTGGCGCGAACGGGGCGTGCTGCTCGAGCAATCGCCCGACGACGGCGTGCTCGCCACCGGACACCACTCCATCCTGCGTTTGCCGGGATTTGACCGCTGGCTCATCGCCTACCACCGCTTCGCCATACCTGGTGGCGACGGGTACCACCGCGAGATCGTCATCGACCCCCTCGTACATCTCCCCTCCGGTGACCTCGCCCCAGTGAGGCCGGGGCCGGATTCCATCCGCGTCATCGAGACACGCACCCCCTGAATCCCCGAACACCTCAGAGAAAGAAGAAAGCAATGTCGCTGAGATCTCATCTTCAACGCCCCGTCCAGCGCCGAACGGTGGCTAGGGCGGTTGCCGTCACCGCGGCCGCCGCGCTTGTCGGCGCCGCCCTCGCCGGATGTTCGAGCCCCGGCAACGACACCGGATCGAGGACTGTCACGTTCCTGTCCTGGGATAACAAGACGACGATGCAACCGCTGATCACGGAGTTCCAGAAGGAGAACCCGGGCTACACGGTCAAGTTCTCGTTCGCGCAGCCCGTGACCGGGTACATCCAAAAGCTGCAGACAGAGCTGGGCTCCGGCACGGCACCGGATGTCTTCATCATCACGGCCGAGAACAAACAGCAGATCATGGACGGGCATTTCGCGAAGGACCTGTCCCAAGAATCCTGGATCTCCAACCTCGCCACGGCGGCCAAGGCCACCTACACCAAGGACGGAAAGATCTACGGAGCAGCCACTTCGTCCTGGGGCGGCGGAATCCTCGTGAACGAAGGCCTTCTAGGCAAGGTGGGCTACACCGGCCAGCCGAAGACCTGGCAGGAGTTCCTCGACCTGTGCAAGAAGCTGAAGGATGCCGGAATCACCCCGTTCTACGAGGCGGGCGACGGCATCCCAGTCACGCTGGCAGCGCTGCTCGGCATCCAGAACCAGACGGACGGCGGGAAGATGGATGCCGACATCTGGGCGGACAAGTCAACGTTCGTGAAGTCGTGGACGCCGGCGCTCAAGACCTGGAACGAGCTCTTCGACCAGGGCCTGGAGTCGCGCTCGGTCGCCGGCCTGACCGGTGACCAGGTGCAGCAGGAGTTCAACCAGGGCAAGGTCGCCATGATCGGCACCGGCTCGTGGACGCCCGGCGGCATCCGTCAGGCAGCGCCCGACATGAAGTTCGAGTTCTGGCCGGTTCCCGGAGCGAACGGCACCCCGTACTGGGCGGGAGCTGTCTCGCCCGGCTATGCGATCAACGCCAAGGCAAAGGATCCGCAGGCGGCGGAGAAGTGGGTCGAGTTCCTGCAGTCGAAGAAGGCCGCGCAGATCTACAACAAGGAGACCGGCACGATTATGACTACGAAGGACTTCACGCCGGTCGTCGATGCGTCGCTGGCGAAGATGGTCGATCCCGTTCGCAAGGGCGACTTCTACCTGCCGGCCGTGAGCTGGCCGACGAACTCCGACGTGCTGAGCACGACGTCGGTCTCGCTGATGCAGCAGAACATCCTCGGCAAGATCACGCCCGAGCAGTTCGCCAAGGGCATGGACACCGAACTCCAGTCCGTCAAGTGACGGGTCATCCCGGGGTCGTCCGCTTGCTGCGGAACGGCCCCAGGACTTCGACCAGGAAGGAAGGTGTCATGGCCGACACCACCGTTCTCGCGCCACCGGACGTGCGGTCCGCAGTCCAGCGCGCCATCCGCCCCAAGCGGCGACGCGCTCGCGACAGGTTCGCGGCGTACTGGTTCGTCGTGCCGATCATCATCGTCTTCGTTGCGCTCTACGTCGTGCCGTTGGCGCAGTCGCTCTACTGGAGCTTCACGAACTACAACGGATACTCCGATGAGGTCAGCTTCGTCGGGCTGCGGAACTATCTCTCGATCTGGTCCGACCCCTCGATGCTGTCGGCCCTCGGGTTCACGCTGTTCTACGCCATCAGCACCACCCTGCTGGTGACGTTATTCGCCATACCGCTGGCGGTCATCCTGAACAATCGGTTCTTCGGTCGTGGCTTCGTGCGCAGCGTGTTCTTCTTTCCCGCCGTGCCGAGCGTTGCGATCCTCGGGCTCGTGTGGACCTTCATCTTCAGCCCACTCGGCTCAGGCGTGGTCAACTCCGTGCTCGGCTGGTTCGGCATCCCGGCCGTTCCGTGGCTGGCCAACGAGACGCTGGCTCAGCTGTGCGTCATCGTCGTGGCCGTATGGGCGCAGACCGGATGGCACGCCATGCTCTACCTTGCCTACCTGCAGTCGATCCCGAAGGACATGTTCGAGGCTGCTCGCATCGACGGTGCAGGCCGGTGGCAGGAGTTCCGCTTCCTCACGTTGCCGATGCTGACGCCGGCGATCTCGATCAGCAGCCTGCTGCTGCTCACCGGTGGCATCAAGGTCTACGACCTGCCCTACACGCTGACCCACGGCGGGCCGGGCTTCGCGACCAGGTCGCTGACGCAGGCGATCATCGAGAACGGCATCGCCCAGTCTCAGGTCGGCAAGGCATCCGCACTGAGCGTGCTCTTCCTGATCGCGGTCGGACTGGTGATCCTGCTGCAGCTGTTCATCTCGCGCCGACTCGAGGAGCGCTTCTCATGAGACAGAGCCGAGGCATCATCCTCAGCATCGTGATGATCCCCATCGCGTGCGTCGTTGCCCTGCCGTTCTACTACGTCATCGTCAACACGCTGAAGACACAGGCGCAGACCACCGCCCACCCGCTGGCGCCGCCTACCTCCTTCAACCTCGACAACTACATCCGCGTGTTCGAGACGCTGCCCATCGTGCAAGCGTTCTTCAACACGCTGTACGTCACCGTCATCTCGATCGTGCTGATGCTGCTGATCGGCGCGATGGCCGCGTTCGGGGTACTGATCGGCAAGGCGCGGTTCGCGACCGTGCTCGGGATCATCCTCGTCATCGCCTTCGTGGTGCCGGGGCAGGCCACCCTGATTCCGCTCTACCGGATGCTCGCCGGCGTGCAACTGGTCGACTCGCTCAACGGCCTCATCGTGATGTACGCGGCAGGATCGATCTTTTGCTATTTCCTCATCCTCGGCTACATGCGGACGATTCCCGCCGATCTGTTCGAGGCCGCGCGCATCGACGGAGCAGGCGCTTTCCGCGTGTTCTGGTCCATCGCGCTACCGCTGATCCGACCCATCCTGGTCACGGTCGGCGTCTTCCAGACAATGTGGGTGTGGAACGACTTCATCACGCCCAACGTCTTTATTAACTCGCCCGACAAGCAGACGCTGGTACTGCAGGTCTATACGGCGGTTGGGCAGTTCACGACGGACTGGCCGACGTTCATGACGCTGACCGTGATCGTGCTCGTCCCGATGATCGTCTTCTTCATCGTCGCCCAGCGGCAGATCGTGAGCGGCCTCGTCAACGGCAGCGTGAAGGGATGACCGCACCGGGTCTCGCGGAGAATCGTCGTTCAGCCGGCCGCCGTCGACTCGCGCGCCATCACCGAGTACGGGCTCGTAAACTCCTCGGGGGCACGGATGTCACCGTCGATCCGTCGCACCAGGAGGTCGACAGCCTTGGTCGCCATCACTTCGTGCGAAGGATTGACGCTGGAGAGCGAAGGCGTCTGGTAACTGCTGATGTCGACGTCGTCGAAGCCGATCACCTTCACGTCACTGGGAACGGTGAGGCCGGCATCCTTCAGCCCGCGGACGGCGCCGAGCGCCACGTAGTCCGTCACGCAGAACAGGCCGTCGAAGCGAATCCCCTCAGCGACGATGCGCCGCATCGCGGCGGCGGCGCGCTCCAGGGAGAAGTCCTCCACGATCACCGTGAGCTCGGGATCCTCGGGCAACCCGGCATCCTCGAGGGCCAGCCGGTATCCCTCGTGGCGGAGCGTCGACACGTCGGTCGCGGCACCCAGTTCACCGTGGAGTGCCACGATGCGACGGCATCCGCGATCCACCAGATGCCTCACGGCGGCGCGCGCGCCATCGACGTTCGGCATGGCGACGTGATCGACCGGCCCCTGGAAAATGCGCTCGCCGAGGATGACGACAGGAAAGTCGACGCGCAGCAGGTCGACATCCGCCTCGCCCAGCCCGACTGCACTCAGGATGAGCCCGTCGTACATGCGCAGGCGAGAGAGCGCCAGAGCGTTGAGCTCGTTCTCCCTGGAACGTCCGGTCTGTTCCATGACCACGTGCAGCCCGTGCCGTTGTCCCTGCTCGATGACGGCGGCGCCGAATTGGCCAAAGTAGGGTCGGTCGACCTCGGGGACGGCCAGCCCGATCGTGTGCGTACGGCCGCGACGCAGGTTGCGGGCGGCGACGTTGACGCGATAGTCGAGCTCGTCGATGGTCTGGAGAACCTTCGCGCGGGTGGATTCCTTGACGTGCGGGCGACTGTTCAGCACGTTCGACACCGTCATGGGTGATACACCGGCGGCCTTGGCGATGTCGCGAATGGTGACCATCGACGACTCCCTTCCTGCCGCAGCAGTGCATTCCGATCGAAAGTTTATAACGATACATCGACGCTTCCCGGCACGCCGGACCGCGTCCTTGCAGGAAACGAGGAACAGGTGAGCGCACCGGTCTACCGCGACCCCGTGTACGACGGAGCGACGGACCCGACTGTGGTGAAGAACCTCGAGACCGGGGCCTGGTGGATGTTCTACACCCAGCGTCGAACGACCGATCAGGGACCTGGGCACCGCTGGGTCCACGGTACCGAGATCGGCGTCGCGGTCTCCGACGACGACGGTCGCACCTGGGCCTACCGGGGAACGGCGCAGGGGCTCGAATCGGGCAACACCCTTTGGGCTCCCGAGGTGATCGCCACGCCGGACGGATACCGCATGTACGTTACCGTCGTGGACGGCGTGCCCGACCGGTGGGCCGGTCCATCGGCGCGAATCGTCGAGTACCGCAGCTCCGACCTCGACCGCTGGCGCCGTGTCGGACCCATCGAGCTCGACTCGGAGCGCGTCATCGACGCCGCGGTCGCCCCCTGCGCCGACGGGAACTGGCGCCTCTGGTACAAGAACGAGCGCGACGGCTCGACGACGTGGTCGGCCGTGAGCCACGACCTGGACCACTGGCAGGTCGAAGGCCGGGCGATCGACCCTTCTCCACCCCACGAGGGACCGAAGGTGTTCGAGTTCGCCGGCTGGTTCTGGCTGATCGTGGACGAGTGGCGGGGCCTCGGCGTCTACCGGTCCTCGGACGGCGTCGGTTGGAGACGCCAAGCGCACAATGGTGGGCTGATTCTCGATCGGCCGGGGCGGCATCCGCTCGACCGGTCGGTCGGTCACCACGCGGACGTGGTCGTGCTCGAGGCGGACGACCCGGAAGGTGACACCGCTGTGCTCTTCTACTTCAGTCATCCGAAGGGCGAACCCGGCGACGGTGACCGCGACAGACGCAGCAGTGCCATTCAGGTGGCCAGACTCAGCGTCGTGAATGGTACGCTCCGCGCGGACCGCGATGTCATCACCCCGCTCGCGCTGACCCCCGTGGACCGGGTCGCATGACGACGCTGGTGATCGACGACGCCGCGATCGGAACACCGATCAGTACGGATCTGTGGGGAGCGTTCCTCGAGGACCTCAACCACGCCGCCGACGGCGGCCTCTACGCCGAACTCATCCAGAACCGCTCCTTCCGCTACGAGGCGAACCCCGTCCCGAACGCAGAGGGCGAGAGCTGGAACGGGCTGTCGCACTGGCGCCTGGGCGACCCGGAGAGCTCGAGCGTCACCCAGCCCTCGCCCGGTGCTCCCGTGGTATTCGCGGCGACGTCCGCCGACGCACGCCTGGTCAACGACGGGTTCGACCGCATCCCGTTCGTGGCAGGCGCCGGCTATCGCTACCGGGTGATCGCGCGCGCCGCCGACGGCCTGCAGCACGGCGTCAGGCTTTCGGTGCTGGACGGGACATCCGTTCGAGCGGAGGTCGAAGCCGGAACCGCGGATGCCTCGTGGCGCTGCCTCGAAGGCGAACTCTCGGCGTCCGCCACCTGTGACGGCAACTTCGGGATATCGCTCGCCGAGCCGGGGACGATCGAGCTGCGGTTCGTCTCGCTCTTTCCGCTCGACACGTTCCACGGGCGACGCAATGGGCTGCGGAGGGATCTCGCCGAGGCCATCGAGGAGCTCCGGCCGCGCTTCCTCCGATTCCCCGGCGGATGCCTGGCGCACGGCTACGGGCTGGCCAACCTGTACCGCTGGAAGCCCACCCTTGGACCGGTCGAAGACCGCGAGGAGCAGTTCAACATCTGGGGCTACCACCAGAGCGTGGGCCTGGGATACCTCGAGTACTTCGAGTTCTGCGAAGACATCGGGGCGAAGCCGCTCCCCGTCGTCCCTGCCGGGGTGTGCTGCCAGAACTCACCCGGCGGCCAGCACGCGGTGCCCGAAGGCGAGATGGATGCCTATATCCAGGACGTGCTCGACCTCATCGAGTGGGCGAACGGCAGCGCCGAAAGCCGCTGGGGATCGGTGCGCGCTCGTGACGGGCATCCGGAGCCGTTCGGGCTCGAGTACCTCGGGATCGGCAACGAGGATGAGCAGACCGATCTCTTCCGAGACCGGCTCGACAGAATCGCCCAGGCCGTACGCGCCGCACACCCGGGCATCCACATCGTCGGCACCTCGGGACCGAGCCCGTCGGGCACGGATTTCGACGACGGCTGGTCGTTCGCCAGAGACCAGGGAATCGACCTCGTCGACGAGCACATGTACGAGTCACCCGAGTGGTTCTTCGAGAACGTCGACCGTTACGACTCGTACCCCCGGGAAGGCCCGCGGGTCTACGTCGGCGAGTACGCCAGCCGGGGGAACACTCTGCTCAACGCCCTCTCGGAAGCCGCATTCATGTCGGGCCTCGAGCGCAACGGTGACGTTGTCGATATGGCGTCGTATGCGCCGCTGCTCGCGAAGGCCGGCCATACGCAGTGGGTGCCCGACCTGATCTACTTCGACAATCGTCGGGTCATGCCGAGTCTCAACTACCACGTGCAGCGGATGCATGCGACCGCGACCGGAGACGCGTCGCTAACCGTGTCCTGCATCCGTGACGGCAACGAGCTCACCGAGCAGCTTGATCGGGCGCCGGAGGAGCACGGATTCGTCGCCTCGGCCGTCAGGGACTCGCTATCGCGCAGGCTCTTCGTGAAGATCGTGAATGCCCTTCCCTCGCCTCGGAGCATCGTGCTCCGGCGCACGGGGGAGCGTGGGCTTCATCCGGTGCGCCGCACGGAACTCGCCGGCCCCGACCCCGGCGCCGGACGGCTGCACGAACCGGCGCCCTTCTCTCCACGAGAGTGCAGCCTCGGATCCTTCGAGGCGTCCTTCACCGTTCCGCCCTATTCCTTCACCGTTCTCGAATTCGAGGAGCTTCCATGAACCGCGAATCTTCCGGCGAACCGCGGCATGCCACGGCGCCCTACGGTTACCTGCTGGTGCACTTCGTCGATGATCCGGTCGGCCACGGGGAACGCGTCTACTTCAGCCTGAGCGACGGGGACACGCCACTGCGCTGGACCCGGATGAATCACGGTGAGCCGGTACTCGAATCCCGTCTGGGAACGACGGGTGTGCGCGATCCCTACCTGGTTCGCGGCGACGGAGAGTTCTATCTCATCGCCACAGACCTCCGCGTTGTGGGCGGCGACGACCTGGGTTGGTCGGAATGGACGCGAGTTGGGAGCAGGAACCTCGTGGTCTGGCGCTCCGCCGACCTGGTCGAGTGGACCGAGCCGTGGCTGGCGGAGGTCGCTCCGCCGACGGCGGGGATGGCGTGGGCCCCTGAGGCGGCGTTCGACGCCGCGCGCGGGCGATTCCAGGTCTACTGGTCGTCGCACCTCTACTCGGAGGACGATCCGGACCATCGTGCCGACTCGTACAGCCGGGTGCTCGTCTCCGAGACGGAGGACTTCCGCGAGTTCAGCGCACCGACAATCATGATCGATCGCGGACGCTCGGTCATCGACACGACGATCGTTCGCCACGAAGGCAGGGTGCACCGGTTCTCGAAAGACGACGGGGACCTGTCGGACTCCGACAAGGTATTCCAGGAGGTGGGCTCTGGCATCCTCGCCGAGGACTTCTCGATCGTCGCCACGCGCATCGCGGACGACCTCTTCGACGACGTCGAGGGCCCGCTGATCTTCCAGGACCACGCGACCGGTCAGTGGCACCTTTGGGTGGATCAGTATTCGGTGAGCCCGCAGGGCTACATTCCGCTCGTCTCGTACGACCTGGCCTCGGGGGACTGGACGCCCATCGCCGCCGACGGGTTCTCGCTGCCCACCGGAACCAAGCACGGCGTGGTGCTGCCGCTGCGCGACGGCGAGTGGGACCGCCTGGCCGCCGCGTACCTGTGAGGTTCAGTTCGTGACTCCGGCTGCGGGCGCGGTCGACCGCCGCAGAACCACCTTCGCCGGGGTGGGCCGCCGTTCGGTCTCCTCGCCGGTCATGAGCGCCAGTAGCTGACGAAAGGTGTCGCGGCCCTCCTCCGCGAGTCCGAGCTGGATCGTGGTGAGCGGAGGCCGCACGTAGGCCGCCTCGGGGATGTCGTCCATGCCGGTCACCGAGACATCCTCCGGAACGCGGAGTCCCAGCTCGCTTAGGGCAAGGATGGCGCCGATCGCCATCTGGTCGTTCGCCGCGACGATGGCGGTGTACGAGCTGCCGGGCTGCAGCGCGCGCACCGCGTCGTAGCCAGACTTCGCCGACCAATCGCCGTGCACCACGGCCTCGAGCGCCAGACCGTGAGCGGCCAGAGCGTCGTCGAAGTCCTGCCGCCTGTTCCGTGCCGCCACCCAGGTGCCGGGGCCGGCCAGGTGCAGAAAGCGGCGGTGACCGAGTGCGACGAGGTGGTCGATCAGCTCGCGGATCGCCTCGCCGCGCATGTCGGGAGCACCGGAGTCGCCGGCGACCATTCCGAACGGGATGACGACAGGCACCTGGAACCTCGCGCTCTCGAACGCGTCGCGGAGTTCGTCCGTCGAGGCGAGGGCGAGGATGCCTGCGACGTCGTGCTGGTTCACGAGCTTGATCGCTTCTTCGACGTTGGCGCGATCGCCGACATCCAGCGTGATGATGTCGAGCACATACCCGTGCGCCCGCGCCTCCTCGCTTGCGCCCTGCGCCACCATGCCAGGGCCGACCTGCGTGATCTCCTGCGTCAGAGCCGCCACGCGATGCGACCGGTTCGTGGCGAGGGACCGCGCAGTCAGGTTCGGCCGGTAGCCGAGTTCGTCGAGCGCCTTGAGAACGCGTTCCCGGTTGAGCGGCTTGATGCCGGGGTCGCCCTTGAGCAGTCGGCTCACGGTCTGGTGGGACACACCGGCGTGCCGCGCGACGTCGTAGATCGTGGGCTGCTTGCCGACGGATCGGTCCGGCGAAGCTCCCATGCCGTCTGGTGACATCTACCCTCCGAATCGGGCGGCGGTGCTCGCCACAACTGTATGGCCGCCATCCATTTCGTTACCGGTAACGAAACTGTAACAGAGGATTGTTACCGGTAACGAAATGAGTTAGCTTTCATGCGAAACCTGTCGCGGTGACCGTCTCTCGGATGCCTCGCCGCAGCCGTCGCTCCCAGCACAGACAACGGAGTCCCCATGCCGTCACCCCACCCCTACGAGCCGGACCGCGTGCTCTTCGGAGCCGCTTACTACGCCGAGTACCACGAGAGCGAGCGCACCGAGGAAGACCTCGACCTGATGGTGAAGGCCGGATTCTCGGTCATCCGCGTGGGCGAGTCGGTGTGGTCGACATGGGAGCCGCGCGAAGGCGAGTTCGATCTCGAGTGGCTGCAGCCCGTGCTCGACGGGGCGCACCGCCGTGGCATCCGTGTGATCCTCGGTACTCCGACCTACGCCGTTCCGCCGTGGCTCCAGACAGCCTACCCCGAGATCGCCGCGGAACCGGAAACGGGCCGGCGGATGCCGTGGGGGAGCAGGCAGGAGGCCGACTTCACGCATCCTGCGTTCCGGTACTTCGCCGAGCGCATCATCCGCAAGGTGGTCGGACGCTACGCGCAGCATCCGGCGGTGATCGGGTTCCAGGTCGACAACGAGCCGGGGCTCGAGCTGTTCCACAACCGCGGCGTGTTCCTCCGCTTCGTGCGCTGGCTCGAGCGCCGGTACGGCGACGTCGACACGCTGAACCGCGAGTGGGGACTCACGTACTGGTCGCACCGCATCGCCGACTGGTCGGAGCTGTGGGTGCCGGACGGCAACTCGCTGCCTCAGTACGACCTGGAGTGGCGCCGTTTCCAGGCCGAGCAGACCACTGAGTTCATCTCGTGGCAGGCGAAGATCGTGCGCGAGTACTCCACGCCGAGGCAGTTCGTGACGACGTGCCTTGCATATCCGCGGCCCGCCGTCGACGACCGCGAGTTGACGGAGTCGCTCGACATCGCGGCCGGCAACCCGTACTACGCGATGCAGGACCACCTCGATCTCACGAAGCACGAGTCGGCGCAGACGCACTGGACGACCTCGGGCGTCGGTGGCTTCTTCCGGCAGGCGGATCGTCTGTTCTCGTCGAAGCAGGCGCGGTTCCTGGTGACGGAGACGAACGCCCAGTCCATCGGGCAGAGCTTCATGAACCTTCCGCCCTGGCCTGGCCAGCTGCAGGCCGCGGCACTGGGGCTGGTCAGCCGCGGTGCGGCCATGATCGAGTACTGGCACTGGCACACGCTGCCCTACGGCACCGAGACGTACTGGGGCGGCGTGCTACCGCACAGCCTGCGGCCGGGGCGCGTGTACGACGAGGTCGCCGAGATCGGCCAGCTGCTCCAGCGAGCCGGCACTGCTCTCGACGGTTACGCGCCGGATGCGGACGCTGCGCTGCTCTGGTCGAACGACTCGCGCTGGGCGCTCGAGTTCTTCCCGGCGCTGGCCCGCGACGGGCAACCGGACCGGCAGACGTACGAGCACATCTTCGACGCATTCCATACCGGCGTGATCGAGTCGGGAGCGCAGGCGCGCATCCTGCACGTCGAGCAAGCGGCGGAGCTCGGCGCTGCGGAGCTGGCGGAGCGCTATCCGGCTCTGGTGGTGCCCGCGCTCTACGTCGCAAACGACGCGACCCTCGACCTGCTCCGGGAGTACGCGAGCGCCGGCGGGCACCTCGTGATCGGCCCGCGCACGGCGTACGGGGACGAGCTGGCGAGGGCCCGTGTCGCTGTCGCGCCCGATCATCTGACCGAGGCGGCCGGCGTGCACTACGACGAGTACTCCAATCTCGAATCGTCGGTGGCGGTCTCCTCGTCCGTCATCGAGCTCGACGAGGATGCCTCGGCCACCGGGTGGATCGACGGGCTCATCGCCGAGGGCGCCGAGGATCTGGTCAGTTACCGGCATCCGCGATTCGGCGACTTCCCGGCCGTCACCTCTAAGGCCCATGGCACAGGAAGAGTCACCGTGGTCGGCACCGTTCCGTCGCGCTCGCTCGCTGCCGCGCTGATGCGCTGGGCCGTGCCGGACCGGGTCGCCGACGAGCTCGCGCCAGAACGTGGCATCCCCGTGACCGCGACCTCCGGTCGCATGCCGGACGGCACGCGCGCCTGGTTCCTCATCAACTGGAGCGGCGACGAGCAGCTGGTGCGACTCCTGCCGGCGACGCGCGATGTGGCCGACGGCTCCGAGTCCGCCGCGGATACAGTCCACACTCTTCCGGCCTGGTCGAGCCGGATCCTCCTGACAGAGCCCAGCGACCGAGACGAGGACGACCTCGTACCGAGCACCACCGAAGAAAGAGAAGGTCGACGATGAAGTTCCGAAAGACAGCACTGGCGCTGGCCTCCGGCGTCACGGCGCTCGCGCTGCTCCTCAGCGGATGCAGCAGCCCGGGAGCCAGCACCGGGTCGACGAAGCCGGTGAGCCAGGCAGACATCACCAAGGCGATGAACACGCCCACCACCCTCACGTTCTGGACCTGGGTGCCCAACATCCAGGACGAGGTGAACCTGTTCGAGAAGAAGTACCCGAAGATCAAGGTGAACGTGGTCAACACCACTGGTGGCGCCCAGCACTACCCGAAGCTGCGGGCGGCGCTCAAGGCCGGCAAGGGCGTTCCCGACGTCGCTCAGGTGGAGTACGACTACATTCCGTCGTTCACGCAGACCAAGAGCCTGCTGAACCTGACGCCGTACGGAGCGGCGGACCTCAAGAGCGACTACGTCGGATGGGTCTGGAACCAGGTGGCGAACAACTCGGGCATCTGGGGCATCCCGCAGGACTCCGGCCCGCTGGGCACCCTGTACCGCGACGACATCTTCAAGGCTGCCGGGCTGAACGGTGCACCCGCGACGTGGGACGACTTCGCCAAGGCTGCGGCCGATGTGAAGTCGAAGACCGGTTCGTACATCACGGACCTGCCCGGTAACGACATGTTCCAGATGATCGGCTTCTTCTGGCAGGCCGGCGCCCATCCGTTCAGCTATGACGGCAAGAAGACCGTCGGGATCGACCTGAACTCGGCCACCGACCAGAAAGTCGTGTCGTACTGGCAGGACCTGATCGACAAGGGCCTGGTCGCGACGGATCCCGATTTCACGGACGCCTACTACCAGGGGCTGGCAGCGAACAAGTACGCCAGCTGGCTGGTCGCAGCCTGGGGACCGGTCTTCCTTCAGGGCACGGTCAAGAGCACGAGTGGCAAGTGGCGAGCCGGAGACATTCCGCAGTGGCAGGCCGGCCAGAACGTCTCGGGCAACTGGGGAGGCTCCTCGGATGCCGTCATGGCCACGACGAAGAACCCGATCGCCGCGTATGAGCTCGCGAAGTTCATCAACAACGATCTGGCATCCACGCTGATGATGGCGAACAAGCAGTTCCTGTTCCCGACGACGACGGCGACACTCAAGGATCCGCAGTTCGTCGACGCGAAGAGCGCCTTCTACGGCGGACAGCAGGTGAACAAGTTCTTCGCCCAGGTCTCCGACACCGTCAACCCGAAGTTCCAGTGGCTGCCGTTCATGGACTACGTGAACTCCAGTTACGGGACGACGCTCGGCAAGGCGATCGCCGATCACGGCGATCTGAAGGCCGCGCTGGCGACCTGGCAGAACCAGGTCGTCAGCTACGCGAAGCAGCAGGGCTTCACCGTCAAGTGAGCACAGCGGGTCCGGGCCGGAAGCGCTCGGACCCGCTGTCGTACAAGGAGTCGACCATGTCCGTTCTCACCGCCCGGCGCAGCTCGCCGGGCCCATCCACCCAACGAACGTCGGGCAGGATCGGCGCAGCGCAGACCCGCGCGGCGTGGGTTCTCGTCATCCCGTTTCTCGTCATCTTCGCCGCGATGTTCCTCGCGCCGTTGATCTACTCGCTCTACCTGAGCATGTTCAGCTCGCAGCTGGTGGGCGGGCAGGTGTTCGCCGGACTCGGCAACTACATCCGTGCCGTTCAGGACCCGAGCTTCTGGGCCGGACTCGGCAGGGTGGGACTGTTCCTGCTCGTGCAGGTGCCCATCATGCTGGTCGCCGCCATCTGCTTCGCGCTGGCGATGGACAGCAAACGGGTCAGAGGCGGCCGCGTCGCACGTCTCCTGGTGTTCGTGCCGTACGCCGTGCCGAGTGTCGTCGCCACGCTGATGTGGGGCTATCTGTATGGCACCGACTTCGGGCTCATCACCCAGATCTTCCATGCGCTGGGCATGTCTGCGCCCAACCTGCTGTCGCCGCAGAACATCCTCGGCTCGACCATGAACATCGTCTGCTGGGAGTTCATCGGCTACAACATGATCATCCTGTACGCCGCGTTGCGGTCGATTCCGGAGGATCTGTACGAAGCCGCGGAGATCGACGGGGCCGGCCAGTTCCGTGTCGCGTGGAGTATCAAGCTGCCGGCCATCCGGCAGGCGCTGCTGCTCACGCTGATCTTCTCGATCATCGGATCGTTCCAGCTGTTCAACGAGCCCAACCTGCTGGCGAACATCGCGCCGAACTCGATCGGCACCGACTTCACGCCGAACCTCTACGCCTACAACGTGGCGTTCAAGAACCAGGACATCAACTACGCCGCGGCCATCGCGTTCCTGCTCGGCATCATCATCATGATCGTCTCGTTCGTCGTGCAGACCGCCGCCAACCGGAAGGAGCGCGAGTCATGAGCACCGCTGTGCGCCCCGCGTCGCAGGCCGTCGGTTCGGCCCGGGGAAAGCATCCTGATCCGAGACGCCGGCGCAAGGTCGTCGAACGCGAGAAGCGCCGCAGCACACTGCTCACTATCTTCGTGTGGATCTCGCTGATCTACTTCATCGTCCCGCTCCTGTGGTTGTTCATCTCCACGACGAAGGACAACTCGGACCTGTTCAGCACGTTCGGATTGTGGTTCGGCAACTCGTTCCAGTTCTTCGACAACTTCGCGAACCTGTTCACGTTCCAGGGCGGAGTGTTCTGGCAGTGGGGGCTGAACACGATCATCTACGCCGTGACCAGCGCGGTGGGCGCTGCCGCACTGGCGACGGCGGCCGGATACTCGCTGGCCAAGTATCGGTTCCGCGGACGGACCGCCATCTTCTCCGTGATACTCGGGTCGATCATGGTCCCGCTCACGGCGCTCGCGATCCCGACCTACCTGCTGTTCGCGGCAGCGAACCTGACCGACTCGATGTGGGCGATCATCCTGCCCTCCCTGGTCAGCCCGTTCGGGGTCTACCTCATGCGTGTCTACGCACTGGAATCGGTGGATGACAGCCTGCTCGAGGCGGCGAGGATCGACGGCGCGGGCGAGCTCAGGATCTTCGCGACCATAGGGGTGCGTCTGATGTCGCCGGGCATCGTGACGGTCGTGTTGTTCCAGCTGGTCGCCACCTGGAACAACTACTTCCTGCCGCTCATCATGCTGAACACTCCGTCGCTGTTCCCCGTGACCGTCGGGCTCGCGCAGTGGCAGGCGACCGCATCCGCCGGCGGTGGCGCGCAGGTGCTGTTCTCGACCGTGCTGACGGGCGCGTTCGTGTCGATCATCCCGCTGATCGTCGCGTTCCTCTTCTTGCAGCGCTACTGGCAGTCCGGGCTCGCCACCGGGAGCGTGAAGGGGTAGCGCCGGCCGGATGCTGCGGTGCCCGTCGCGTGCCGACTCCTTCGCGGCGGGCACCGCTCGTGAAAAGACGGGGCAAGGATGCGCGTGCCCGCGATGGTCCTACTGCAGCAGGTCGCGGTACTTCCGGAGCTCCGCGGGAGGGAGCATCGAGCGCAGCGCGAGCGAGAGCTGTGCGGTGATATAGGAGTCGAGCGTCTTCGTCTGTCCGAAGTACCAGTGCTTGAGGGCCCACGAGTGCGCGAGGAGTAGCAGGTCGTACGCGATCAGATCCGGGTCGTCGGCAACCAGCAGGCCCTGCTTCACACCGGCACGGATGGTGTCGCGCAACGGCTGGCTGGTCTCCACCTCGAGCTGCTTGATCCGGGTACGGCCAGCAGGGGCGAGCGCCTTGGACTCGCGGTAGGTGAGTACGGCGGCGTGGCGGTATTCGTCGATCACCCGGCAGTACGCGGCGAATGCGGCGGCCAGCCGGCGTACCGGATCCTCTCCAGCGGCATCGATCGCCGCCGGAACCTCGACGGCGAAGGCATCGAGCACCTGGGTGATCACCTTGAGCAGGATCTCGTCCTTGCTGCCGAAGTACCGATAGATCAGGCCGACGCTGACCCCCGCTTCCGCGGCCAGCGCCTGCATCGAGACAGCCTCGGAGCCATCGCGTTGCATGAGTCGCGCAGCGGCATCGAGAAGCTGCCGTGAGCGATGAGCAGCCAGAACCTGACGAGCGGCGTGCCGCGGCTGGTCAGGGGATCGATCGACAGCGGCCTCGGTCATCGGTCCCTCTTTCGCAGTGAGACGGAATTCATCGCTGTGCCGGAGCCGTCGGTGAAGCATTGACACCACGCGGTAATGAATCTACATTCATTAATACTGAATCCATGTTCATTGTGCAAATCGAGGCAAGCCGTGGACTTCGGGAGTTACCACCAGTTGACCTTCGCGCGGCACGACAAGGGCGTGCTGCTGATCACGATGGATCGGCCGGAGAAGTACAACGCCGCTGACGAGCAGATGCACGGCGAACTCGCGCGCCTCTTCGGCGAGGTCTCCGACGATCCCGAGACGAGGGTCGCCGTCATCACGGGCGCGGGAAAGGCCTTCAGCGCCGGCGGCGACCTCGGCATGGTTTCCCGCTTGGCCGGCGACCACGAGCGTGTCGACCACATGCTCCGCGAGATGAGCCGGCTGGTCTACAACATCATCGACTGCGAGAAGCCGATTGTCGCGGCGATCAATGGAGTCGCCGTCGGGGCGGGCACCGTCGTGGCCCTGCTCTCCGATATCTCGATCATGGCCGAGGACGCCAGGTTGGGCGACGGGCATGTGAAACTCGGCGTCGCAGCGGGGGACCACGCCGCGATCATCTGGCCACTGCTGTGCGGGATGGCCAAGGCGCGCTACTACCTGATGACGGGCGAGATGATCACCGGGGCCGAGGCCGAGCGCATCGGCCTGGTCAGCAAGGCGGTGCCGCGCGATCAGGTTCTCGACGAAGCGTTGCGCGTCGCCCAGGTGCTGGCCACCGGTGCCCAGCAGGCGATCCGGCTCACCAAGCGCTCGCTCAGCAATTGGCTCCGCCAGGCGGCGCCGATCTTCGACCAGTCCGCGGCCTACGAGATGCTGTGCTTCATGGCCCCCGACGTCGTCGAAGGGTATACGGCGCTTCAGGAGCACCGGGATCCGGTCTTCCCCTCGACGCGCTGAGGCGGCCGGTCATGCACTACGGATTCCAGGAAGACGAGGAGGCGTTCCGCGCCGAGCTGCGCCGCTGGGCCGGCAAGGTGCTGGCCCCGCATTATCAGTCCGACGACGTGGCGGCGCGATTCCGGCCGCAGCTGGCGCTCGACATGGCGCAGATGGGCCTGATCGGCCTGCGCATCCCCGAGGAATACGGCGGTCAGGAGGCGACGGCGGTCGTTGCCGGGATCGCCGCGGAGGAGGTCGGTCGTGCCGACTTCAATGCCGGTTACCTCATCGTCAACACCGCGCTGATCAGCGACATCCTCGTGCGCAACTGCACCGGCGAGCAGAAGCGGGCGTGGTTGCCCGGCATCGCCTCGGGCGAGACCGTGCCCTGCATCATGATCACCGAGCCCGGCGCGGGCACGGATGCGGCCGGCCTGAACCTCGCCGCCACTCCCGATGCCGACGGCTGGAGGCTGCACGGCGAGAAGACGTCGATCACGCTGGGCATGGCCGGCAACAAGGCGATCGTCCTCGCACGTACCGGAGGCGAGGGGGCCCACGGAGTCAGCGCATTCTGGGTCGATCTGGGAGATCCCGGCGTGACGCGCTCACCGATCGACGACCTCGGCAGCCGGGCGATCGGTCGCGCCTCGATCCACTTCGATGGCGTCCCTGTCGGTCGTTCCCAGCTGATCGGCGACGAGGGCCTCGGCTTCGTCGCGGTGATGCAGAGCTTCGACTACTCCCGCCCGATCATCGGGCTGCTCTGTCTCGGCGCCGCCGAGCAGAGCCTCGACGAGGCGGTGCAGTGGTCGCGCGACAGGGTCGCGTTCGGCAAGCCGATCGGCACCTTCGAGGGCGTGTCGTTTCCGCTCGCCGAGTACGCTACCTACCTCGCCGGCGCCCGGCACGTCTGCTACGAGGCACTGTGGCGCAAGGACGTCGGGCGCGAGCACAGCGTCGAAGCGGCGATGGCGAAGTTCTGGGCGCCGCGGCTGGCGACCGCGGTCATCCACCAGTGCCTGCTCACCCTCGGTCATGTCGGCTATTCGACCGAGCACAGAGTCGGCCAACGGTTGCGCGACGTGATCGGCCTGGAGATCGGCGACGGCACCGCACAGGTCTCGAAACTCGTCATCGCCCGCGGTCTGCTCGGACGTCCCTACGCCCCGTGACCGGGTACCGACCCGCCGATCACAGAAGGAGAAACACCATGGGAAGGCTGGACGACAAGATCGCGGTCGTGACCGGGGCCGGGCGGGGCATCGGCAAAGCGATCGCCACCAAGCTGGCCGCCGAGGGCGCCACCGTCGTGGCGACCGACCTCGACGGGGAGACGGCGAAGGAGACCGCGGACGGTCTCGGAAACGGGTCAGTCGGTCTGCAGCTCGACGTCACCGATCGTGAGGCGGTGGATGCGACGATCGCGCGAGTCATGGAACGCTTCGGTCGCATCGACGTGCTGGTGAACGACGCAGGCTGGGACAAGGCAGAACCGTTCGTCGACTCCGATGCCGAGACCTGGGACCGGGTCATGAGGATCAACCTCTACGGCCAGTTGCACACCTGCCACGCCGTGCTGCCGATCATGGTCGGACAGGGCGGGGGGAGGGTCGTCAACATAGGCTCCGACTCGGGCCGGGTCGGCTCGTCCGGTGAGGCGGTCTACTCGGCGGCCAAGGGCGGGGTGATCGCATTCACCAAGACGATCGCCCGCGAGATGGCCCACGCAGGCGTGACCGCCAACTGCGTGTCGCCGGGACCCACCGACACGGCGCTGTTCGCCTCCATCGGCGGGGAGAAGTTGCGCGAAGCGCTGACCAAGGCGATCCCGCTGCGGCGGCTCGGGCGGCCGGAGGACGTGGCCAACGCCGTGGCCTTCCTGGCATCGGACGAAGCCGCATTCATCACCGGCCAGACCCTCAGCGTCAGCGGCGGCCTCACAATGAGCTGAGGTACGCCACACCGAAGGACGACATCATGAGGCAGAGCCCGCTCGAGCTGTTCTCCACCGATCGCTTGCTCTGAGAGGAGGACAGAGTCATCCGCGACACGGTGCGCGCGTACGTCGACACTCAGATCAGGCCGCACATCGCGGACTGGTACGAGTCCGCACAGTTTCCGGCACGCGAACTGGCGCGCGATCTCGGCGACCTCGGTCTGCTGGGCATGCACTTGAAGGGATACGGCTGCGCTGGCTCGAGCGCGACGGCGTACGGCCTGGCCTGCATGGAACTCGAGGCCGGAGACTCCGGGCTTCGCTCGCTGGTCTCGGTGCAGGGCTCGCTGGCGATGTTCGCCGTGCATCACTGGGGGAGCGAGGCGCAGAAACAGGAGTGGCTGCCACGGATGGCCGCCGGTGAGGTGATCGGCTGCTTCGGTCTCACCGAGCCCGACTTCGGTTCCAACCCGGCAGGCATGCGAACCCGGGCACGCAGGCGGGCCGACGGCGACTGGATCTTGACGGGAAACAAGCTGTGGATCACGAACGGAAGCGTCGCCGACGTCGCCGTGCTGTGGGCGCAAACCGACGAGGAGACGGATGGTCGTGGCATCCGCGGGTTCGTCGTGCCGACCGACACCCCCGGATTCTCGGCGGTCGAGGTCAGGCACAAGCTCTCGTTGCGTGCGTCGGTGACCAGCGAGCTCGTCCTCGACGAGGTGCGCCTGCCGGATGCCGCCGTCCTGCCCGAGGCGCGGGGGCTGAAGGGTCCATTATCGTGCCTCGACGAAGCACGCTTCGGCATCGTCTTCGGTGCGCTGGGCGCCGCTCGCGACTGCCTGGAGACCGCGATCGCGTACGCGTCGGATCGCCACATCTTCGATCGATCGCTGGCGGCGTACCAGCTCACCCAGGCCAAGCTCGCCGACATGAGCCTCGAGCTCGGCAAGGGGATGCTTCTCGCGTTGCACCTCGGCAGGCTCAAGGACGAGCACGCGTTGCGGCCGGAGCAGATCAGTCTCGGCAAGCTCAACAACGTGCGGGAGGCGATCGCGATCGCGCGGGAGTGCCGCACCATCCTCGGCGCCGCCGGGATCACGCTGGAGCACCCCGTGATGCGGCACGCCGTCAACCTGGAGTCGGTGCTCACCTACGAGGGCACGAGCGAAGTGCACCAGTTGATCATCGGCCAGGCGCTCACGGGAGTCTCCGCCTTCCACTGATGACTGAGCCGCGCGCAAGCGAGCTTGCTCGCTTGGTCGAGGCGATGGGTGGGCGAGGCGCTCACGCGCATCTTCGGCGGACCCGCAGTCGACCGCCTGGGTCGGGTGAACGCCACCGCCGAGCAACCCTCCTATTGCCGAGCCACCCGTTCATTCGCGGGTGGTTCGGCAGACTGCGGGTGGCTCGTCGAGTGCCGGGACCGCGTTCGGCTCACCGCGACCACCCCCGCTGCGACGAGCGCGATGCCCACGGCGATGCCGAGGATGTAGGCGACGACGCCGAGATATCCGCCGGTGGTGGCCGAGTTCGGATCGAGGAACGGATAGGGGTACCAGTACGGCGCGCCGGTCAGCGGGTTCGTCACGAGGGGGCCGCGCACCATGGTGTACACGACCCAGGCCAGCGGAAAGACGAGCACGGCCGCGATCGCACCCCAGCCCAGGCAGCGTCGGCGAGGCGCGAGGAAGAGGTCGAGGAGAAGGAACAGCGGCACGACGACGTGGAGGACCTCGTTGGCCCACGGCACCGTGTGCCCCTGCGGCAGTGGGATCCCGCGCAGCAGGAGGTTGTAGACGACTCCCGTGATGACCATGTAGGTCGTGGCGCAGGCCAGAGCGATTCCCAGCGAGCGGGGCTCGGGCGAGGCATCCGCTCGTCCGCGGGTGCAGAACCGGATGACGGCCCACGTGAGCACGATGATCGCGAGCACGTTGGAGAGGATCGTGAAGAAGCTGAAGAAGTTGACCAACGTCGTGCCGACGTCGCGCTTCGCCGCGATGGCGCCGCCGAAGGTCACGACGGCCTGCGTGATGACGGCGGATGCTCCGAGCACTGCAGCGGTAGCGCGCAGGGCGGTCCAGGTCCAAGCCCAAGCAGGGGAGCGCAGCATGAGTAGACCCTATGGCACGCCTGCGGTGTACAGCGTGGATCACGAAATGACAACGAACCCCTCAAAGCGCGTTCAGCCGACTTCGATCGCGGTTTCGGATGTGTGTTCCAGCATGGGATTCAGGCGATCAACGGAGCTCACCTGAAGTCATGTAGGTGGTCGTGCCGCGCTGTGCGGCACGACCGTGGAGTCATTCGGGGGTTCCATGAGCGTCTGGTCGTTCAACAGGGTTGCCGGCGATACGGACCGCGAGGGGCGCGGACGCGTCGCCATCTTTCTGCGCATGCTGCTCACGATGCTCGTCGGTGCTGTCGTCGCCGGCGTGGCCGTCGCGATGGTCGTCGGGCTTGCGGCGCTGATCTGGGGCGGTACGTTCGTCGGCCTCGCGCAGCAGGCCGGCCACATGTAGCGGGCCGAGCGTCAGGCCTCGACGCGCTCGCCCACGCCGTGCGTCCCGCGCGACACGACCCGGGGGAACAGGCTCCGAACGACGAGGTTCCACAACCACGCGATGAGCAGTGCGCCCGCGACGCCCGCGAGAATCGCGCCCACGACATCCGTCGTGTAGTGCGCCCCGACGTAGAGCCGTGACCACGCTGTGACGATGATGAGCAGGATGCCCAGCACGGCGACGATCGTTCGCGCCAGTGCCCCGCGGCAGGCGACGAGCACCGCCACGGTCAGGGTCACGGCGAACACTGTGTGCCCGCTCGGGAAGCTCTGCGTCGCGTGCGACACGTTGAGCACGTGCGCCACGGCATCCAGCGGCGGACGCGGCTCCGAGACGATGGCCTTCGGCACGAGGCAGAGCAGCCATCCCGCGCCGGCGATGACCACCGTGGCCAGAGCGCGCGGCCACGACACGAGGAGCCCGACGAGCACGCCGACCACGACCAGGATGACCGCTACCACGCTCACGGAATCGAGCTTGTCGAGCGCGCGCGCCACCGTGTCGAGAAGAGACGAGTGCGTGGCGTTCAGCGCGCGGTCGAGAGCGAGCTGACTCGAAAGCCATCCAGTCGATGCCCTGGCGGCGAACCCGAGTGCGAACGTCGCGGCCCACAGCACGATCGCGATCCACACTGCGCCGGGCGGCAACGACACGAGCGGAGACCTGCGAGACCGGTGTGCGGACATTCCGTCAGTCTCGCGCCCCGCGGATGCTGGAACGTTGCGATCGCCGCGTGTCGGCTGCGAGTACGTACAGGCTCGCCTGGGTCACTCTGCGGCTGTAGCGGTCTGCTCCTCCGCCGGGGTGGGCTCGTCCGTCTCGGCGTCCTGCGGTGCGAACCACCGGCCGGCCGCGACGGCGAGGGCAGAGCCGATCACGCCCGCGACGAGCGCGAAGACCGTCCAGCCGGTGCCCCACTTCGAACGCCCGAAGGCGCCGTCGACGGAGGCCTTGCCTGGCCGCCCGGCCAGCACCAGAGCGGCCGAGGCCATCACGAGGTTGAACTCGAAGCCGCCGTTCGTGTTCCACACGCCGTTCTTCAGATGCACCTTGCGCACCGCCGTCACCATCGTCGCGATGAGCCCGGCGGATGCCAGTGGCGTGGCAGCACCGAGCGCCAGCGCAGCTCCTCCGCCTGCCTCCACCAGTCCCGCGGCGTACGCCTGCAGCTTCGCCGGCTGCATGTCGAGGGCTTCCATCGTCTTCTCGGTCCTCTCGATGCCGCCACCGCCGAACAGGTGGGTCAGCTTCTGCAGCCCATGCCCGACGAACAGCAGTCCGACCACGACTCTCAGAACGAACGTGCCCATGCGATCCTCCCCGATTCGGATGCTCCTGCATCCGTTCTATACGGGATGCCGCGTCTGTGGCATCCCGGTTGTGTACAGCGATCTCACAGCGAAAGGGCGCGGACGCGGGAACTTGCCGGTGCCCGACTGCGTTCCTTCTGACGTGAGCCGCGGTGGCTGCGAGCAGCGGGCATCCGTGATCACAATGAGAGACACGACACGAAGGAGATCTCGACATGAGTACCGAGCGAGCGATTCTCGCGGGCGGATGCTTCTGGGGCGCCCAGGAGCTACTGCGCAAGAAGCCGGGAGTGATCTCCACGCGAACCGGCTATTCTGGCGACCCGAACACCCCCAACGCCACGTACCGGCACCACGGCGACCACGCGGAGTCGGTCGAGATCGTCTTCGATCCTGCTCGCGTCAGCTACCGGGAGCTGCTGGAGTTCTTCTTCCAGATCCACGATCCGTCGACGAAGAACCGACAGGGCAACGACATCGGCCGCAGCTACCGTTCGGCGATCTTCTACACGACGCCCGAGCAGGAGCAGGTGGCGCGGGAGACGATCGCGGATGTCGACGCATCCGGACTGTGGCCGGGCAAGGTCGTGACCGAGGTCGAACCGGCCGGCGAGTTCTGGGAGGCCGAGGAGGAGCACCAGGACTACCTGCAGAAGTACCCGGCGGGGTACACCTGCCACTGGGTGCGGCCCAACTGGCGGCTTCCGCACCGTGAGGCGGCCTCCGCGTAAGCCTGAGCATGCCGGACCGCATGATGCGCCGGAAATAACACGATCCGCCGCACGGAACACCTCGTTCCGTGCGGCGGATCGTTCGTTTTACGGCAGAGCGTTCGTCGGCTGGATGCAACCTGGTCTGAGGCGTCACACGAACGGCAGCCGACGCCCGAACGCGTCGTGGTCGTTCAGCCACTCGACCGCCTCGCGGGTTGCCTCGAGTGAGGTGTATGCGGGGGAGTATCCGAGCATCCGCTGCCCCTTCTCGATGCTCATGGCGTGGCTGCGCGAGACGTGTTCGACTGTTGCCCTGGCGTGCTCTTCGCCGACCGCCGAGGCATATTTCGAAAGTGGAATGTACTCGAGTCGGGCTTGCTGTCCGAACCAGGCCGCGGCCGCTTCGGCGAAGCCGCGCAGCGTCAGGGCGCGAGGAGAGACCGCGAAGAACGCGTTGCCCGCGGCTTCGGGATGCTCGACCGCGAGCTGGAAGAGCTGGGCGACGTCGTCGGCGTGCACGTGGTGCAGCATCCCGAGCCCCTCGTCGGGGAGGGTCACCGGTTCGCCGAAGGCCAGCCGCTCCCACACCGACGGATCAAGGTTGCCCGCCGGGTTGATGACGTGCCAGCCGGGACCGGAGATGTGGCCGGGATCGATGACCACGGCGGGCACGCCGTCCTGCTCGAGCAGGTACGTCTCGAGCTCGGCCTTGCCCGTGCCGTAGGCGCCCCACCCGTTGAGCGGCGCGTCTTCCGTGCCGGGGACCTCGGTGAGGGTGCCGCGCGACCAGATGGAACCGCAGGTCACGAGCATCCGTACCCGGCCGCGCAGCGCGTCCACGAGCTGCTCGGCGGATGCCCGCGTGAAGCAGACCATATCGATCACGACGTCGGCCTTGAGGGAGGCGATGCGCTCGCCGAAGCTGCCGTCGGCGTCGAGTCCCTCGCGATCCAGGGCGACGCGTTCCACGGATGCCCACGCGTCGTCGGCGCGATACGGCTCACGCTCGCCGCGACTCACAGCGACGACCTCGTGGCCGGCACGCACCAGGCGGGGGACGAGGTAACCGCCGACGTGGCCGGTGGCGCCGATGACGACGATTCTCATGAGTGCTGCGCCATCCGCTCGTCGAGCCAGTCGAACATGCGCTGGTCGGTGAGACCGCGCGCGAGCGGCTGGCAATGGAAGTCGGCGCCCTCCGCCGCCGTGAACGGCACGAGGGTGGAGACGGAACTCGTGAGCTCCGCGAGCCGCTCAGACTGTCCCGGCCAGAACTGCTCGCGCTCCGGCGAGGTGATGAGGAGGGGCGTCGTGATGCGGTCGGCTATGTCTGCGACGGTGTACTCCCGCACGGCCTTCAGCGTCGCGGCGTAGCCGAGATCGCCGTAAGGACGGGCGCGGAACGCCCAGATGCTCGCCGGGCCCTTCTCGAACTTGAAGGCGAACTCCATGTCGCGGTCGAACTTGGCGTCTTCGCCCTTCTCGAGCAGTTCGAGCATGCTCTTCGGCAGGTGAGACGTCCACGACGTGGAAACGTCCACCACTCCGGGGTCCACGATGGCCGCCGCGAAGCGGTGCTCGAACGCCAGAGCCCGGGTGACCCAGTATCCCGCCTGGCTGATCCCGTAGGCGGCGACCCGGTCAGCGTTGATGCCGTCGAGGCCGAGCGCGAAGTCGAGCACCGGCGTCAGCACCGCCTCCCAGTCCGGGCGGAACGTGGTCGCTTGGTCGAACAGCATCGACTGCTGCCCAGGACCGTCGTAGAGAAGCACAGCGTAGCCGCGGCGCAGCGCCCCGAACGCGCACGACGACCACATCGCCGACAGGGATCCGTCACTGCCGTTCGTACCGATCAGGAGCGGCAGCGGTCCGGATGCGCCGCGCGGCCGGAAGAGGTAACCGGGCAGGCTGGTCTGCTCGTACGGAATGACCACCCTCGACGCGTCCACCTCGGGGGTGGTCTCCACGAAACGATCCCAGGCGTCGCGATGCTTGTGGAAGACGGAGAGCAGCTCGTCGGCCGAGTCCAGTGCCGATGCGGTGTTCACGGCGACGCTGTAGTAGAGGGATGCCCGCAGGTACGCGGATGCCGCGCTGGCCGCGTGCGAGCGCTGGGCCGAGGCATCCGCTTGTACTGCGACGCGGTCGCCGAGGCCCACCCACGCCTCGTACCAGCCTCGCTGGTCTTTGTCGCCGACGTCATCGACCGCGGCGAGTACCTCGCCCACGTCGGCTGCGCCGGAATATGCGGCCCCGAGCACGCAGCGCAACTCGAAGTCGAAGTCGTCGTTCGCGGAGAATCCGCGACTGAAGGTGTGCCGTGCCGACGCCATCGTCCCCCCTCGCCGAGCATGCGAGACCGTCGTACGCAGGCCCGCCCCGCGCCCAGTATCCCGAACCCGCTCGCTCGCGTACAAGGTCAGAACAGGTCGCCGTACCCCAGTTCGACCAGGTGCGCGCGGGAGTCGGCCAGGCAGTCGTAGATGTCGCGGCCGTACTGCTCGTCCTGCTCGATCAGCAGGTACTCGGCACCGGCCGCGATTCCCGCCTCGACGACGCCGGCGAAGTCGAGCGTTCCGCGACCGACCTCGGCGAACTGGACGAGTTTGTTCCAGTACTCCGTCCAGGTGCCCTGGTCGCCGGCGGCCAGAGCGGCGAACGCCTCCGCCGGCGGCAGGGCGATGCGGTAGTCCTTCAGATGCACCAGGTCGACAGCACCGTTGTACTTCTTCAGTACGGTGACCGGGTCCATTCCGCCGCGCTGGATCCAGTGCACATCCAGCTCGAGCTTGAGGTCGGGTGCCTCGTTCCTGATCAGGTCGAGGATGAGCTGCCCGTCGACGCGCGCGAACTCGACGTGGTGGTTGTGGTAACTCAGCACGATGCCCTGATCGGCGAGTCGGCGAGCCATCTCGTCGGCGTCTGCGATGAACGAGAGCAGGGCATCCTTCGAGGCGAGCGCCGTCATCGGCAGCATGCCGATCCGCACCCGGCTCGTGCCCAGGGCGCGGCAGTCGTCGACGATCTTGTCGAACGACTCGCGCAGCGAGTCGTTGCCGCCGCCACCGGTCGGGCCCATCCCGCCGGAGATCGCGGCGACCAGCATGCCGAAGTCGTCGTTCGCCCGCACGATCTCGTCCCTGGTCTGCGCCGTGAGCTCGATCTGCGAGACCTCGACCACGTGGAAGCCGATCTCGGACAGCCGCTTCCAGGTCGCGTATGCACCGTTCTGCGCGACATCGCGCTTCAACATCATCGCCTGGACGCCGAGTCTTGCCACCCGAGAGCTCCTGTTCCTCGTCTCGCCCCGGCATCCGTCGTGGCCGGGGCTGCGAGTGACAGTGTGTGCCGGTTCGCGCTGGATGGCAAAGGCTTGCCACTTGTTGCCATCGCCGCGTTTCGAAGAGCGCGGTGCGGCCGGGGCACTGGTATCCGGTCGGTGCTGCGTCTTCAATGTGGGTATGGCGAATCGGATGCTCGATACTCCCTGCTTGGAGACGACGAGCCTCGCAGGCAAGCGAGTTCTCATCACCGGCGCGGCGGGCCGCATCGGCAGCGCCGCCACACAGCGGCTCGCCGGGACCGGCGCACTCGTGACCGCCCTATGCCAACCGGGGCAGGACGTGGCGGGGGCGGATCGGGTGGTGCACGGAGACACGCGCTCACCGGATGAGGTCGGGGCGGCCCTCGACGATGTCGAGCTCGTCGTGCACCTGGCCGCCCTGATCCACAGGGATGCCGGCAGCCCGTACGACGTGTACACGACCAACGTGGTGTCGACGTTCAACGTGCTGGTGCAGGCGGCCGAGCGCGGCGTACGGCGGGCTGTGGTCGCCGGCAGCATCAACCGGTACGGCCTGCCTCAGGGCGTCGACCCGGCCGCGCGCCCCGCCTACTTTCCGATCGACACCGACATTCCCGCCGATGTCTCCGATTGGTATTCGCTGTCGAAACTGAACGACGAGAACACGTCGCGGATGATGTGGCGACGGTGGGGTATGGATGTCGTCACGCTGCGATTTCCGCATGTGAACTCGATGGCCGCCATCGAGGAGCTGTCGGTGCGGCTCACCGACGACCCGCGACCCGCCCTCACCGAGGGATGGTCGTATCTGGACGTGCGCGACGCGGCGCTGGCGATCGAGCTGGCGCTGGAGTCGAACGAGCCGGGGGCGAACGGGTTCTATCTCGCGGCGCCGTTGACGAGCATCCCGTACCGCACCGAGGACGTGCTCGATGCGCTTGCGCCCGAGGTGCCGCGCCGGAAGCGGTTCGTGGAGCGTGAGGTGCCGATCGACCTCACGGATGCAGAGCGCCTGATCGGGTTCCGTGCCGAGCACATCCTCCAGCTCGAGACACGCGAGCTGCCGGTGCAAGGGGTTCGGTGACCAGCGCTCAGCCGGTACCGTGCTGACATGGACGCCGAGCAGGTCACCGAACGCATCACGTATCACGGAGAGGGACCGATCTGGGATCCGGTGCGCGGCAGGCTGCTCATCGTGGACATGCTGCGAGGCGAGGTGCTCGACCTCGGCGACCCGCGCCGCGGCCGGCTGGACTCGGATGACGTGCCTCGCTATCACGTGGGATCGGTGGCCGCCGCGCTTCGCCCGCGTTCGGCGGGTGGGTTCGTGGTCGCGACGGAGCACGGCTTCAGCCTGTTCGACGCCGACTTCGTGCTGGAGCGGGCGTTGCCGGATGTGGTGACGGATGCCGGCATCCGCATGAACGACGGTGGTTGCGATCCCCAGGGCCGTTTCTACTGCGGCACGATGGCGTACGACGAACGAAAGGGCGCAGGTACGCTGTTCCGGCTGGAACCGGACGGCGCGACGAGCGTCGCCTTCGGAGACGTGACCATCTCGAACGGACTGCAGTGGAGCGCCGACGGCGCCACTGCGTATTACAACGACACCCCCACGCAGTGCATCGACGCGTTCGACTACGACGGCGAGACGGGCGCTTTCTCGGGCCGCCGGCACCTTGCGGAGATCGACCCGACGCAGGGGCATCCTGACGGACTGACCATCGACGCCGAAGGCGGCCTGTGGGCGGCCTTGTGGGGTGGCGGCAAGGTGCACCATTACGACCCCGACGGCTACCTGGTCGACGTGATCACCGTTCCCGGCGTCAGCAACACGTCGGCGGTCGCGTTCGGCGGTAAGGACCTCGACGTGCTCTACATCACGACCTCGCGCGAGGGCATCGCCGACGGCGAGGAACCGTGCGCCGGCTCGGTCTTCGCCGCTTCCCCCGGGGTGCGCGGGCGCATCCTGCCGACGTTCGCCGGATGACTGCGGGCGATCAGTCGCCGCGGCGCGCGCGGAAGCGCACGGTCGTGCGCAGCAGCAGTGCGGCCAGTGCGAGCACCACGATCGTCGCCGCGAAGATGAGCGTCGCGGTCGCGTAGACCGCGGGCGTCGCGCCGTACTGCAGTGTTCCGTACAGGTACACGGTGAGCACGTTCACCGTCGGCGTCGACAGGAAGTTCGCGATCACCACGTTGTCGAACGCGAACGTGTAGGCGATGATCGCTGCTGCCGCGATGGCGGGCCCGAGCTGCGGCAGCACGACGAGGCGCAGGGTCGCCAGGCGCGATGCACCCAGGTCGGAGGCGGCATCCTCGATCTGGGGGTCGAGCGTGAGCACCCGCGCCCTGATCACGAACGCCACCACCGAGATGGCCGGCGGCGTCAGCGCCGCGATCAGGGTGAACTCGCTGAGCGGAATGCGGGTCTCGGTGTAGAAGAGCAGCAGCGAGACGCCGAGCACGGTGTCGGGCACGATCAGCAGGATGTACGTGAGCGCCGCGAGCAGGCGCCTCACGGCGCGATTCGGGTTGCGTGCGAGTTCGAACCCGAGGATCGTGCCGATGAGAACGGCGATCACCGCCGCCCAGAACGCGACCACGAGGCTGGTCTCGGTCGCCTGACGGATGGTCGGGTCGCTCACCGCCTGGGTGTACCAGTCCCAGGAGAACCCGGTGAACGCGGAGGTCTGCTTGCCGGCCACCCCTGCGTTGAACGAGTACGCGATCGCGGTGACGATCGGCGAGAACAGGAACACCACGGCGACGCCGAACCAGATCCACAGCGCCACTCCGGTCACCAGTCGCGGGCCACGGGAGCCGACCGGCGGATGCCCGGACTCGCGCAGCAGGGCAGGTGCGGTCATCCTTCGACCCGCTTCGCACGTTCAGGACGCCCGGGCTGGCCGCCGGTGGCGTCGAAGCCGCGCGTGAGTCGCACGAGCAGTGCAACGATGACGGCGATGGCGATCACCAGCAGCACGACCATGGCGGAGCCGAGCGCGTAGTTCTGCGATTGCACGTACTGCGCCGAGATGGCCTGCGCCAGGAACAGCCCCTTGTTGCCGCCCAGCAGCACCGGGATCACCAGTTCGCCGAGCATCGGCACTGCCGTGAGCAGCGCTGCCGTGGCGATACCCGGTCGGCTGAGCGGGAGGATGACCGTGAAGAACGTCGCAGACGGCGAGGCGCCCAGATCGTGGCCGGCCTCGATCACCTCCGGTGGGATGCGGTCCAGCACGACGGCCAGCGCGATGACCGCGATGGGGAGGTAGACCGCGATCGTTCCGATCACGACCGCGGGAATCGAGTCGAGGATCGTGAGAGGCGAGTGGAGCAGGCCGATGCTGCGGAGCATCCGTTCCAGCGGGCCGCCCTGCGCAAGCAGGATCTGCCACGACATCACCCGGATGAGCAGGCTCGCCAGGTAGGGCACGAGGATCAGCGCGAACGCCACGATCTTGAACCGGCCACTGCGCCGGGCGATGGCGTACGCGATCGGGTATGCGAACACCAGGCACGCGGCGCTCGACCCCACGGCGAACGCGAGCGTGCGCAGGAACGTCTCCAGATAGAGCGGTCCGAGCGCTTGCGCGTAGTTGTCGAGCGAGAAGCCGAGCGTGACCGACCCGAACCCGCTCGTGCCGAACGAGTACACCAGGGTGAAACCGAGCGGTACGAGGAACAGCACCGCGAGCCAGGCGAGCGGGATGGCAGCCAGCACGTGGTCGCCCGTGTTCCGCCTCACGCGCCCTCCCTTCGCGGCGCCCCAGCAGAAGACAGGCATGAGAGCGATCTCACCGCCGGGACAGGCATATTCTGCCTGTCCCGGCGAGTTTTGCCTGTCTTCGGTGTGAACCGCTCACGCCCCGGCGGCGGCCTGCACCTTGTTCTGGATGTCTTGGAACGTCGGGTACGTGTCGGGGTTCACGACGAAGCTGGTCAGCTTGTCGAGGTCGACGTTAGGCCCGCCGAAGATCAGGTCGGCCTGCTTCACGTTCGACGGCATCTTGCTCTTGAGACCCTTGAGCGACGCAGGGTAACCGAGGTAGACGGTTTCGTTGAGCTGCACCGTCGGCGTCAGCTGGTACTCCAGGAACTGGTACGCGCGATCGATGTCGGGCGCGCCCTTCGCGATGGAGAAGCTGTCGACCCACAGCTCGCTCGTCGGCCCGGGAACCACCCACTTGAGCTTCGGGTTGAGCAGGATGGCGTTGCGCGCGTACGCCTGGTTGGCCTGCGCCATCACGATGGCACCGCTGGCCATCGCGTTGGCGTCGAACGCCGAGAACGTCTTCACGTGCTTCGCGAAACCGGTGAGGAAGTCGGCCGTGCCCTCGATGTCGCTGATCTTCTTCGTGTTCCAGTCCTTGCCCTGGATCCACAGCGCCGGCCCGACCGTCTCCTCGGCGGCACTTGTCATGCGGATGCGCCCACTCACGTTCGGCTTCGCGCCCGCGTCGAAGAAGTCCTGCCACGTCTTGATCTCGCCGCCGGTGGCATCCGGATCGTAGACGACACCGAGGAGGCCCCAGTCCTTGGGGATCGAGTACTTGTTCCCGGGGTCGTAGTTTCGGTTCAGCAGCGACTGGTCGAGGTTCTTCAGGTTCAACCGGTCGTGGTCGAGCTCCTCGAGCAGTCCCTTGTCGGAGATCTGCTTGATCCAGCTCGACGAGGGCACCACGATGTCATAGCCGGCGCCCGCCGCCGAGTTCAGCTTCGTGTACAGCGTGTTGTTGTCGGTGTATGTCGAGATCTTCGGCGTCACCCCGTACTTCTTCGCATAGGCGGCGAGGTCGTCCTTCGAGAAGTAGTCGGGCCAGGTGTAGATGTTCAGCTGGCCGGTGAGCTTCGCGGACGCCGTGCCCGACGACCCGGAACCCGGCGACGAGCATGCGGCGAGGAAGGCCGCGACGGGCGCGAGCGCGGCGGCGCCCAGGACGGCGCGACGACTGACGGGATGCGCAGAACTGCTCATGACGGTTCCTTTGCTGCGGGAATCCGTGCACGAGCGGTTCGCACTGCCGCACGGACTCGAAGGGAAACGGGAATGCCTCAACCCTCAAAGGTAACCGCCGCAGGCCAGGCGCGAGCCCGGGTGTTCACCCGGCGTAACGTCGCGCGCGTCCCCGGGCGAGCTCAGCGGTCGTCGTCCGAGACCGCGGGTTCGAGATCGTGGATGATCGACTCGAGATCCAGCTCGTCGAACGACGTCATCGGCGACGAGTCGAGCCGGATCGCGTGGTAAACGTGGTCGACGCGCTCCACATACCCGATGAGGCAACGTGCGTCGTTGGCGGGATAACGAGAGTCGACGACACACCATCTGTTCGCGCCGATGCGCTGCAGCGAGACGTGCGGGGGGAAGCCGGCAGAACGCGGCGAGGCGTCGTCGCGCGCGGAGTGGTCGTTGTGGTTCACGGTGCTCTTTTCGGCGCGCGTGCAGATGCGGCGGCGCGAGGTTTTCGCACCGCCGCACCCGTTCCGGGTCAGACGCTTCTTCTCAGGAGCCTGAAGAGGCCGACGATGATGCCGATGATGAGCAGGATGATGCCGATCCACAGCAAGAAGCTCGCAACGTGCACGAAGATGCCGAGGAACAGCAGGATGATTCCGATGATCAGCAGGATTACAGCTAGAGCAACCATGTCCGTCACCCTGACAGCGCCGCATGGCCGGCACCACCCCTTGCCAGAATCGCCCGACTTGTGCTTTGTTGCGCGGACGAGCGAGACGACGAGAGCGTATGGGAGCACGATCATGAGCGACACGAACGGGCAGCCGGACCCGGACATCCGCACGGAGCCTCTCGAGGGCTCCGAGCGTTCCGGCGACGGAGCGCGCGACGACGCAACAACCAGCACCGCCGACGAGAACAGGGCAGCCGACCGGGTCGACGAGGAGGATCGTCCACGGCCATCGACCGACGCCGAGACGTCTGAAGACACGTCGTCGGGGGGGGGGGGGGGGGGGGGGTCCCGCCGACTGACGCGCGCCCTCTCGATACAACGCGAGCCGACATCGCGCAACCACTCGACGTCCGGCCGCGAGGCTGCGCACAATGCAGAAGTGTTGAGCCCGAAGAGTTCTTTGCGCCATAACGACCGTCGCCGCACCGGGGACCGCCGCGGCCGGACCGAGGGGCTGAGCCCTTTGGTGCGCATGCCGCGGTCTCTGCACGGGCATCCGGCAGCGGAGGCCGTCTACGGCATCGACCGGCTCGTGAAAGACGTGGAACACGGGCGGTTCGAGCGCAGCATGTCGGCGCTCACCGCGGTCGGGGCGGCCGTCACGACCGCCGAGATCTTCTTCGAGCACGACAAGGCCAGCTTCGGCAACCCGTGGATGTGGGCGCCCATCGCGACCGGACCGATCGGCGTGGTCGCCGGTGCGGCTGGTTTCGTGAGCAAGCGCATGGCCAAGACGGCGTTGCCCATCGCGGCGGTGATCATCCTGGCGAACGGGTTGCAGGGTGTGTGGCTGCACGCGAGGGGCATCCGTCAGAAGCCGGGTGGGTGGAAGAACTTCCGTTACAACATGGAGATGGGGCCGCCGCTGCTCGCGCCGTTACTCGTCACGCTGGTCGGCGGCATGGGACTGCTCGCCGCGCTGTTGCGGAGAGAGCGGTGAGCAAGCAGCACTACCGCCCCCGCGACACGCTTCCGCTCGCGCCGGAGGACGGTGGCGGCCGCTTCCCCGGCTTCAACGTGATGGGGCAGGAGAAGCACTGGGACACGGCAACGAAGGCCGCCCTGCAGGCCCGTCTGCACGGGCTTCCGGCGGTGCGCTTCTTCACGCAACTCGAAGAGGCGACGGCGAAGTGCCTGCTCGACCGGCTGATGGGGCAGCCGGCCGATCCCGGGGGTGAGACCGTGGATCTTGCCCGCATGGTGGATGCCCGCCTCGCCGAGAATCAGACCGACGGCTGGCACTACGACACGATGCCGCGTGACTCGGAGGCGTGGCAGGCATCCCTAGCCGCGATCAATGAGGATGCGCACGACCGTCATGGCCGGGACTTCGCCGAGTGCGACGAGGACGAGCAGTGCGAGCTGCTCGAGACCGTGCGCACCTGGGGCGAGGACCGCTGGCACGACCTGCCGCCCGCCCAGGTGTGGAGCCTGTGGACGCGGTACGCCGCGACAGCCTTCTATTCGCATCCCGCGGTGTGGAACGAGATCGGCTTCGGCGGTCCCGCGTATCCGCGCGGCTACAAGGAGCTCGGCATCGACAAGCGGGAGCCGTACGAGGTTCCGGATGCCCGCCCGCACGATGATCCGCTGCGTCGCCCGGGTCCGGCCCGCGAGGCGCACAACAGTGCACGCCACACGACCGGACAAGGCGGTCGCGCTCCGTCGTCGTCCCGGGGACACGGCGACGACTCGAAGGGCGATGATTCGTGAGTACGGTGCGCGAGCGCAACGAATCCGCCTGGCTGCTCACGCCTCGCGGCGCGGTCGACGACCGGCTGCGCACGCAGATGCGGCACTTCGACGACACCGACGAGCTGGATGCCGTGATCGTGGGCTGCGGCGCGGGCGGCGCGACCATGTTGCAACGACTGGCCCGAATGGGCTGGCGCGTTGCGGCGCTGGATGCCGGCCCGTTCTGGAACCCGGAGGACGACTGGGTCAGCGACGAGGCGGCATCCCACCAGCTGTACTGGACGGAACCGCGAGAGATCGGCGGCAGCGACCCTGTGCCGCTCGGCTCCAACAACTCGGGTCGCGGCGTCGGCGGCTCGATGGTGCACTACGCCGGCTACACGCCGCGCTTCCACCCGAGCGACTTCCACACGAAGACGGTCGACGGAGTCGGAGCCGACTGGCCGCTCGACTACGCGGATCTGCGGGGATACTACGAGCAGATCGAGGCCGAGCTGCCGGTTGCCGGCGAGGATTGGCCGTGGGGCGACCCGCATCGCTACCCGTACAGCCCGCATCCGGTGGGCGGCAACGGCGAGGTGTTCCTGCGCGGGGCGCTGAAGGCCGGCATCGAGGCGAAAGTCGGCCCGGTCGCCATCGCGAACGGTCGCTTCGGCCACCGTCCGCACTGCATCTACCGCGGCTTCTGCCTGCAGGGCTGCAAGGTCAACGCGAAGGCCTCTCCGCTCATCACCCACGTTCCGGATGCCCTCGAGCACGGCGCCGAGGTGCGTCCCGACTCGATGGTGACCGGCATCGAGGTGGATGCCTTCAGCGGGCACGCGACCGGGGTGCGCTACGTGCGCGACGGGCGCGAGCGGTTCCAGAAGGCATCCGTCGTCATCGTCGCGGGGTACTCGATCGAGACGCCGCGGCTGCTGCTCAACTCGGCATCGGCACGCTTTCCGGACGGACTGTGCAACGACTTCGACCAGGTGGGCAGGTACCTCATGGTGCAGGGTGCCCCGCAGACCGCCGGGCGGTTCGACTCGGAGATCCGCATGTACAAGGCGCCGCCCCCGGAGGTGAGCACCGAGCAGTTCTATGAGACCGACCCGAGCAAGCCGTACAAGCGGGGCTTCTCGATCCAGACCGTGTCTCCACTGCCGATCACCTGGGCGGAGCACGTCATGGCGCAGGGGCACTGGGGTGCGGAGTTCCGCAACTACATGAGCGACTACGTGCACTGGGCGTGCTTCGGGGCGCTGTGCGAGTTCCTTCCGCTGCCCGACAACCGGGTGACACTGTCGACCGAGAAGGACCGGCATGGCCTCCCGATCGCGCGCTTCTCCTACAGCCAGTGCGACAACGACCGGCAACTGATCGAGGCGGCGACCAAGGTGATGGAGAACATCCTGCTGGCCGCGGGCGCCGACGAGGCGATCACGATCAAGCGGTACGCGCACCTCGTCGGCGGAGCGCGCATGGCCGCCGACGAGGAGCACGGCGTGGTGGATGCCGACTGCCGCACCTTCGCCGTGCCCAACCTGTACATCACCGACGGCAGCGTGCTGCCCACGCAGGGCAGCGCGAACCCGGCACTCACGATCATGGCCATCGCGGCACGCGCGGCGGATCGAATGGCGCGACGGTGACACGAACGGCAGAGACGAAGGAGGAGACAGATGGCTAAGACGGTGAGCGACGTCGTCATCGAGCGGCTGAAGGACTGGGGTGTCACTCGTGTGTTCGGGTTCCCCGGCGACGGGATCGGGGCGTTCGACGGCGCGCTCGGCAAAGCGCAGGACGAGGGCGACGGCGTCGACTACATCAGGCCGACGCACGAGGAGATCTGCTCGCTGATGGCCACAGCGCACGCGAAGTTCACCGGAGAGGTCGGCGTGTGCGTAGCCACGTCGAGCCCCGGCGGATTCCACATGCTGAACGGTCTCTACGACGCGAAGATGGACAACCAGCCCGTCGTAGCGATCGTCGGCCAGCAGGGCCTCGCCTCGCTCGGCACGTTCACGCAGCAGGAGAACAACCTGGAGCGGGTGTTCCAGGACGTCGCCTGCTACGTGCAGACCATCGTCTCGCCCGTACAGGCGGAGGCCGTGATCGACACCGCGTTCCGCAGCGCGCTGGCGCGGCTGCAGCCGGCGGTGATCGTGTTCCCGCACGACGTGCAGGCCATGAAGGCGGTGACGCCGACCGCGGCGCACTGGGTCTCACGGGCCAGCAGGGAGCCGGCATCCACCGACATCACGCCCAGCGAGGCGGAGCTGCGCAAGGCGGCGGACATCCTGAACGCCGGCGAGCGCGTCACATTCCTCGTCGGTGCCGGCGCCCAGGGCGCGACCGACGAGGTGCTGAAGGCCGCGGAACTGACCGGCGCGGGCGTCATCACCGCGCTGCGCGGAAAGGATGTCATTCCCGGCGACATCCCGTACCACACGCAGCAGGTCGGACTGCTCGGCTCGCTGCCGAGCCTGCACCAGATGCACGAGTGCGACACCCTGCTCATGCTCGGCACGAACTATCCCTATGGGGAGTTCCTGCCGGAGACGGGCGCGGCCAGGGCCATCCAGGTGGATCTGAAGCCGGAGCAGATGGGCATCCGCTATCCCACCGAGGTCAACCTGTGGGGCGACGTGAGGGCGACGCTGAAGGCGCTCATCCCGATGCTGAAGCCCAAGGACGACCTGTCGTGGCAGCGCAAGATCATCGACGAGATGCAGGGCTGGGAGCGCGAGGAAGAAGCGGAGGCGATGGTCAACTATGACGACGGCGCCAACCCGCGGCGGTTCTACTTCGAGCTGAACAAGCGGCTCCCAGACGGCGTGATCGTGACCGCGGATGCCGGTACCACCGCCGACTGGTACGCCCATCACCTGCGCTTCCGGCGCGGAATGCGCGGCGACCTCTCCGGCCGGCTGGCGACGATGCTCGCCGCGATGCCGTACGCGACTTCTGCGAAGTTCGCGTTCCCGGACCGTCCGGTGATCTGCACCATCGGCGACGGGGCGTTCCAGATGCTCGGCATGAACGAGCTGATCACGATGAAGAAGTACCTGAAGAGGTTCCCGAACAAGCAGTTCGTCGTGCTCATCCTGCATAACAACGACCTCGGCCAGGTCTCCTGGGAGATGCGCACCGAAGACGCCAACCCGGTGTGGCGCACCGCGCAGGACGTGGAGTCGATCGACTACGCCGGTTATGCGCGGCTGCTGGGTTTTCAGGGCATCCGGGTGGAGAAGGACGACGACGCCGCCGACGCGATCGAGACCGCGCTCGCCCACGATGGGGTAACCGTGATCGACGCCATGGTGAGCCGGAACATCCCGCCGCTGCCGCCGCACATCACGAAGGAGTACGCGAAGAACACCGGTCTTGCGCTGCTGAAGGGCGACCCGTTCGAGGTCAATGTGATCAAGGACTCGGCGGAGGCGCTGGTCACCGAGGGACTGGAACGCGTGAAGGGTGCGCTGCACATCGGCGGCGACAAGAAGGACGAGTGAGCGGATGACCCTGGCAGGGGATCGGGACGCCACGGGCCGGTCGGGTCCGACCGCCGACACTGCGATCCGGGCCGTGCGCGCCAGGGTGTACGTGGTGCCGACGACGTTCGACGGGGAGCCGATGCACGAGTCGGACGGTACCGCGAAGTGGGACTCGACGACGGTGCTCGTCGTCGAGATCGACGCGGGCGGATGCACCGGCCTCGGCTACGCGTACACCTCGTCGACCGGTCTCGGGCTGGTGCGCGACGTGCTCGCGCCTCTCGTGACCGGCAAGGACGCGACGGCGACACCGGAGCTCTTCTGGGCGATGGCGCGGGCCGTGCGCAACATCGGCTGGCGCGGCATCGCGGCCAGCGCGATCTCGGCCGTGGACGTCGCGCTGCACGACCTCAAGGCGAAGCTGCTCGACGTGTCTCTGCTTCGGCTCCTCGGCGCTTCCCGCGACCGCATCATGGTGTACGGCAGCGGCGGGTTCACGAGCTACAGCGACGAGCAGTTGCGGCAGCAGCTGGGCGGATGGGCCGAGCAGGGCATCCGCGCGGTGAAGATGAAGATCGGAACGGATCCTGATGCGGATCCGGCTCGCGTACGCACCGCCCGGGAGGCGATCGGCGGCGACGTGCAGCTGTTCGTCGACGCGAACGGCGCGTACAGCCGCAAACAAGCACTGGGCATGGCGCAGCGGTTCTGGGCCGACGACCGCGTGACCTGGTTCGAGGAGCCGGTCTCCAGCGACGACCTCGAAGGGCTGCGCCTGATGCGCGACCGCGGCCCGGGCGGCATGCAGATTGCGGCAGGGGAGTACGGCTACATGCCGGCGGACTTCCGCCTGCTCCTCACCTCAGGCGCCGTGGACACACTGCAGGCGGACGCCACGCGCTGCGGCGGCGTCACGGGATTTCTGAACGCGGCCGAGCAGTGCGTCGCGTGGGGCGTGGCGCTGAGCGCGCATTGCGCGCCGGCGCTGCATGCCGTGCTGACGGCATCCGTCGAGCCCGGCGTGCACGTGGAGTACTTCCACGACCACGCGCTGATCGAGCCTCTGCTCTTCGACGGCACGCCCGAACTGGTCGACGGATGCCTCGTGCCCGATCCCTCGCGGCCCGGCCTGGGCCTCGAACTCACCGACCGCGGTGAGGAGTACCGCACCGAGTCGTGGCAGTGGGACTAGCGGGAGTCGGCTAGGCGACCCTGCGCACCGGGTGTGCGTCCCGGTCAGGACGCTGCTGACCGGCACGTCCAGCGTGGGCGGGCGCGCCATCCTCGTCGAGCACGACGAGGCCGCGCGGTCCGTTGGCCTCCGTCTCCAGGAGTCGCAGCCAGTCACGGTTGACGGCCGGAACGCGCGACCCCAGGTACTTGAAGTACACCGGGACCTCGGCGGACATCCACAGCGACGCCCTGCCGCTTCCGACCGAAAGGTCGTCCAGCCACGACATCAGAAAGGACTCGCGGCGACGGAACTTGTTGACGATGACGATCTCCAGGCGGGTCAGGAGACGGTCGTCGAATTCCACATCTTGCGGCCCGTAGATCATGGTTCCCATGGCTCACTCCTTAGAAGAACTTGTGTTTTGAGTCTGTAGTAGGGCGCGATGTCGCTCGGAGCGGGACGACCCCTGGGGAACATCGAAACGCGGGTCGGCAGACGACTTCAAGGGTGGCCCTCATACCGGGAGGGTCTTGACATTTCGCTCAACGTCGTATTCGAAACCAGCAGGTGCGTGCCCACCGTCGCCGGACGTGTCCGTTGCGGTTTGGCAACCCCTTATCTTCACGTGAGCCATGCCGTGTTCTGGTCTTGCACGTCTTATCAGTGAGGGAGATCTGCGCATGTTCGAACACTTCGACAACCCACGCCAGCTTCTCGAATACCGCATCGGCTCGGCCATCTCGATGGAGCAGGACTCGCTCTCGATGCTCGGGGAGCTCGAGCAGGCCGCGCAGAGTGAGGACATCAAGGAGATGTTCCGTCACCACGCCGATGAGACGCGGCACCAGATGCAGAACCTCGATCAGGTGTGCCAGGAGCTGGAGATCTCCGCAGCCGAGGAACCGTCTCAAACCACGAAGGGGCTCTCTCGCGAGGGAACGTCTCTGATCCGCAAGTCCGACGTGTCGCTCCTCGACAGCGTGGTGCTGTCGGCAGCGCTCGAGACCGAACACACCGAGATCGCGGCATACCAGTCGCTCATCTGCCTTGCCGACTCCCTCCGGCTTCAGCAGGTCGTGGAGCTGCTCACCGAGAACCTCGGACAAGAGCAGCACACCAGCGAGGAGCTGTACGACAAGCTCAAGAGCATCGTCGCTGCGGTTTGACGGCCGTGTGAGCCGGGGGATGTCGGGTTCGGGCGGACCGGCATCCCCCTTTTCAGCTCTCTCGGACTGCGCGTAGAGTCGCCGCCATGCGAAGGGACGGCCCGCAGTCGCACGCCGAGCATGCCCGAGCCCTGTCTGCCCGTGTCGCCGACAGCGGGGACACCGACCGCGCGCTGCGGTTGGCGGTATTCGAACGTGCCGCGAGGGGTGCCGCCGTACCCGAGCCGTACGACCAGCTCGTCGAACAGATCGCCAGAGACTCGGCACGAGTGACGGATGCCCAAATCGCGGCTGTGCTGGGTGCGACCGGCAGTGAGAGGAGCGCGTTCGAGCTGATCCTGACCGCCGCGATCGGAACGGGGCTGCACCGCTGGGATGCCGCAGCGGCAGTGATCGAGGAAGCCCTCGATGCGCCTGCCTGAGGTCGAGCGTGGCGATACCCTTCGGCACCGAGCGCTGATCGCGATGATCTCGCGGCTCACCGGCATCCGTCTGCCCGATGCCGCGCGAGTGGCGTTCTATCACCAGGACTTCGCCGGCCCGGTTCTGGGCGCCTGGACGCAGAGGGCCATGCGCGGAGAGAGCGGATGGAGCGTGTACGAGCGGGAACTCATGGCCGCTGCCGTCGCATCCTGGAACTCGTGCCCGTTCTGCGTCGGTGCGCACGGTGCGATCGCCGTGCGCGGCATCGATCGCGCGCTCGTCGACGCCGTGTTGAACGACTACCGCACCGCCCCGGTGTCCGATCGGCTGAAAGCGGCGCTGACCTTCATCGAGAAGGTCACGCGTCGTCCGGACGAGCTCACCGCCGCCGACGCTCGAGCCGCTCTGGATGCCGGCCTGTCCGTCGACGATCTCCGCGATGCGGCGGCAGTGGCGAGCATCTTCAACGTGATCGTCCGATACGCGAACGCGCTCGCCTTCCAGATTCCGAGCTCGGACGAGTTCGACAAGGCAGCGGGCATGCTCCTCAAGCGCGGCTATTCCTGAACTGCCGGCGCCCCGGTCGCCGTTGAAGGTGGCGCGTGTCAGCGGCCCGGCGGTACCGGCGTAACGAGGAAGTCGTCGAGGTTGCGGAGTTCGCCGCGGACGTGCGCTGACGCATGATCGGCGACGCGTACGGCGTCGTGCAGGCTCGAGGCATCCGTCGTCACCATGGCCGATCCGATGAGACGATGACCGCTCCAGCGCAGCTTCACGTTCTGGATGCCCGTCACTCCGGTCGTGTGCTCGAGCACATGCTCGACTCGTTCGAGCAACAGCGGGTCGACGGCATCCATCAGGCGTGCGCCGACCGACTTCACCGTGCCCCAGAGCAGCGCCAGGATCGAGATAGCGATGAGCAGGCCGATGATCGGGTCGGCGAGCGGAAAGCCGAGGAGCACACCGATGGCGCCCAGCACGACCGACAGCGAGGTGATGCCGTCGAGCCTCGCGTGCACACCGTCGGCCATCAGTGCAGCCGAGCCGATCTTGCGCCCGACGCGGATGCGGTAAACGGCGACGAGCTCGTTTCCTGCGAATCCGATCAGGCCGGCGACGATCAGCCACCCGGCATTCTCCACCGGTTGCGGATGGATGAAACGGTCGATCGCCTCCCAGCCGGCGACGACCGCGGACAACGCGACGACGAAGACGATGAACAAGCCGGCGAGGTCTTCGGCGCGCCCGTACCCGTAGGTGTAGCGGCGAGTGGCGACGCGTCGGCCGAGCACGAACGCGATCCATAGCGGGACGGCGGTAAGCGCGTCGGCGAAGTTGTGGATCGTGTCGGCCAGGAGCGCGACGGAGCCGGTGAACAGCACGAAGCCGAACTGCAGAAGGGTCGTGCCCAGCAGGATGAACATTGAGACCTTGACGGCGGTAACGCCTGCCTTGCTCGCCTCGAGCGCGTCATCGACGGAGTCCGCGGCATCGTGCGTGTGCGGAACGAAGAGGTCGTAGAGGAATCCCTTCACACCGCCATGCGGATGCGAGTGCTCGTGGCCGTCGTGGTCGTGGTCGTGGTCGTGGTCGTGGTGATGGTCGTGGTCGTGGTTGTGGTGGGCATGAGGATGCTGGTGCTCGTGCTCGTGCTGGTGTGTGTGGCTCACGACTGCTCAACCGCCTGCACGTGGTGGTGGCGCGGCACGTCTCCCAGAGAATGCTCCGCCTGGAAGATCGCATCCGAGACGAGCTGCCTCGCATGCTCGTTCTCCAGCCGGTAGAAGACGCGCTGCCCGTCTTGACGTGTCGCGACGATGCGAGCCAGGCGCAGCTTGGCGAGGTGCTGCGACACCGCCGACGGCGGTTTGTCCACGATGTCGGCAAGGTGGTTCACCGACAACTCCTCGACATCCCGGAGCGCGAGGATGATCCGCACCCGGGTGGCGTCGGCGAGCATCGAGAACACCTCGACGGCCAGCTCGACGTACTGGCTGTCCACCTCGCGACCGCATATCGGCTTATCCGCATCCATACGCAGATGCTAACTTAATGAGGGACGCGGCCCGGTACAGCCATCCGCTCCAGCGCCCGTACCAGGCACGCTCACTGCGTCTTTTCTGCCGGCGCCGCTACCGTGGACGTCGAGTTTCGCTAGCAACCCCTTGCCTGCCGATGAACGGCATGCGTGACGAAAACCCAGAGGATCATGACCGACACGATCGAGACCACGACCACCGAACTCGGAACGAGCCGCGTCAAGCGCGGGCTCGCGGAGATGCTGAAGGGCGGGGTGATCATGGATGTCGTCACCGCCGAGCAGGCGAGGATCGCGGAAGACGCCGGCGCGGTCGCCGTGATGGCGCTCGAGCGAGTGCCTGCAGACATCCGTGCGCAGGGCGGTGTCGCGCGCATGAGCGACCCGGATCTGATCGACGGGATCATCTCGGCGGTCTCCATCCCGGTTATGGCGAAGGCTCGCATCGGGCACTTCGTGGAGGCGCAGGTGCTGCAGGCGCTCGGTGTCGACTACATCGACGAGTCCGAAGTGCTGTCGCCGGCGGACTATGTGAACCACATCGACAAGTGGCCGTTCACCGTGCCATTCGTGTGCGGTGCGACCAACCTGGGCGAGGCGCTGCGGCGCATCACCGAGGGTGCGGCGATGATCCGGTCGAAGGGTGAGGCCGGCACGGGAGACGTCTCGGAGGCGACCAAGCACATCCGCGCGATCACCTCGGAGATCAACGCGCTGAAGTCGAAGTCGAAGGACGAGCTCTACGTGGCGGCGAAGGAACTGCAGGCACCGTACGACCTCGTGGCCGAGGTGGCGACGACCGGCAAGCTACCCGTCGTGCTGTTCACGGCAGGAGGCGTCGCCACCCCGGCCGATGCGGCGATGATGATGCAGCTGGGTGCTGACGGCGTCTTCGTCGGCTCGGGCATCTTCAAGTCGGGCGATCCCGCCAAGCGTGCGGCGGCGATCGTGAAGGCGACGACGTACTACGACGACCCGGAGGAGATTGCCAAGGCGTCCCGCGGACTCGGTGAGGCGATGGTCGGCATCAACGTCGCCGACGTGCCTGCTCCGCATCGCCTCGCCGAGCGCGGCTGGTAGGCGAGGAGCCTTCGCCGCTGAAGCGCATCGGCGCGCTCTCGTCCAGCCCTCGTCCGACAGCGGGGACGCGCGTAGCGTTTCGACCATGTTGATCTTGCTCGTTGTGCTTCTGGTCATCTGGCTGATCGTGGCCGTCGTCGGATTCGCGTTCAAGGGCCTGCTCTGGCTTGCGATCATCGGCATCATCCTCTTCATAGCGACGGTGATCGTCGGCTTCATCCGCCGGGCCGCGTCCAGGAGGTCGTGATCGCCTCCGAGAACGGCCTCCGCGGGGAAGGATGCTCGTGAGCCTCGCCCTGGTCTCGCTCACTCCAGCGCAGTCGCTGGGCATCCCTGTCGCGCTCGTCGGTTCCGTCTTCCTCGCATTGGGGGCGGAGTTCCAGCAGCACGGGGTCACCAAGGTCGGTCGCAGCGCGGATGCGGCGGAGCACTCCGGCCTGGGCTGGAAGCAGCTCGTCGCGTTGGCACGCCGGCCGTCGTGGCTTCTTGGCACCCTCATGCTCGGGCTGGCGATCGTGCTCCAGCTCTTCAGCTTGTTTCTCGCGCCGCTCACCGTCGTTCAGCCGCTCGGTGCCATGGCGCTCGTGATCACGGCAGTGATCACGGCCAGGCTGTCCAGAACGCGACTGGAGCCGCGAGCCATCCGTGCCATCGTCTGCTGCATCGCCGGGGTGGGTCTGTTCGTCACCATCGCGGCGCTCACCACCACCACGATCCCGATCACCGACGCGCAGCTTCTGATCGTGGTGATCATCCTGGCGGTCGTGCTGCTGCTCTTCGGAATCGGCTTCGTGGCGTTCAGGGCCAGGTTCACTCGACTGTTCTACGTCGCGGGCGCCGGCGTGTTGTTCGGGTTTGTCGCGACGCTCGCGAAGGTGCTGATCACCCGCGTTCAGACCATCATCCACAACGGCTTCCGCCTCAGCCCGGCGGACTGGCTGACCGTCGTCTGCCTGCTCGGGCTGGTCACGGCGGCGATCCTCGGAACGTATTTCGTGCAAACGGCGTATTCGTCCGGCTCCCCGGAACTCGTCGTTGCCGGGCTTACCGTCATCGACCCGCTCGTGGGGGTGAGCATCGGCATCGTCGTGCTCGGGGAAGCGGCGACCGCGCCGATCTGGGCCGACGTGGTCTTCATCGTCACCGGGGCCATCGCGGTGTACGGCGTCATCGAACTCTCCCGACATCAGCCGAGCGCGGCGGGCGCGGCGAAGGCGGGTTCGTCCAAGTGACGCTTCCGTTGATAGTTGCAAGCCCTTGATCGACGAAGAGCACGGCGCGAGGCTCGACGTGCCGAGCGGATGTCACGAGAAGCCGTTCGACCGCGTTCTACGGAGGTGACCCATGGCATCCGCTCTCATCAGTGCCTCTTTCGACGATGAGGATGCCTCCCGTCGAGTCTTCAACCGTCTCCGGGAGCTGCACGGTGCCGCGTTGCTCAACCTCACGGGGCTCGTCTGGGTCGAAGTGGGCAAGGACGGCCACCTCGAGCTCACGACCGCACCTCATGATCCGGTCGCACCCGAGAACGAGCGAGACGCCGCCTCGTTCGCCCAGATACTGGGTTCGCTCTTGGCGACACCGCTGCTCGGTGCCAGGGTCGGCGGCACGGTGAACGCCGTCGTCGATCGGGTCGCCGAGGATGACGCCACCCCTGAGCGGCGTTTGCGCAAGCAGGTTGCGAGCATCCTCGCCCCGGGCAAATGGGCGGTGGTGGCCTATGCATCGCAGGTGGCAGAAACTGTCGTGCGGACAGAGCTCGGTGACGATGCACCCGACCTGACCATTTGGGAGATCGACGACGCGGCTGCGGCCGAGCTCGCGTCGGACGCCGGTGTGGATTCGTGATTCGCACGTCGGCGTGGACTCGTAACGTGTGGCGGATGCATGTCCCGGATTCATGGGTCGGCTCCGCCGTGCGGCGCGGGACGCCCGCGCGGAGCGCTGGCGGGAGCCGATTACGCTGGAGACCATGAGCGTGACCGGTAGCGGCCGCCGGGTCGGCGTTCTCGCACTTCAGGGTGACTTCCGCGAACATCTGCACGTGCTGCGGGAGATCGGTGCCGAAGCCGTACCCGTGCGCCGCGCGGCCGAACTGGACCAGGTCGGTGGGCTCATCATTCCTGGCGGTGAGTCGACCGTGATGGACAAGCTCAGCCGATCGTTCGGGCTCGCGCAGCCGATTCGCGATCGGATCGCGGCGGGCATGCCCGTCTACGGCACGTGCGCCGGCATGATCATGCTCGCCGACAAACTGGTCGACGCGGCTGACGGACAGCAGACGATCGGTGGCCTCCACGTCACCGTGCGGCGCAATGCGTTCGGCAACCAGAACGATTCGTTCGAGACAGACCTGCCGATCGCGGAGCTCGGTGATCCTGCCGTGCACGCCGTGTTCATCCGAGCGCCCGCTGTCGAGCGGATGTCTGAGGACGTTACCGCGCTGGCGACGCTCGTCGACGGCAGGGTGGTCGCGGTTGAGCAGGACGGACTGCTGGCCACCGCCTTCCACCCGGAGATCAATGGCGAGTATCGGTTCCACCGGCGATTCCTGGAGCTTGTGGCGGAGTCCTAGGGCGCACGCCACCGGCTGTCGGGCAGTGCGAACTTCGCGGCACGGAGCCGCGGCACCGCCGTACATCCGGGAGTTGCCGGATCACGCATGGACCGCGCTGCGGCCGTTGCCCGGGGCGCGCTCATTCGCGTCGTCTCGGCCTTCCGCGTGCGGTGCCGGTGGGTCGCCAGGTGCCGGTGGGTCGCCATTCCCCGGTGGGGTCGATCCATGCTGGTGCCCGGACGTGTGGTGCGCCGGCGATCATGCGGATGGCCCAGCCGCCGGTGTCGACGTAGTGATGGTGGTACCAGCACAGGGCAGGCTGTCGCGTGAATCTTCTGGGCGGTGGGGGTGCGGGATTTGGTAGCGTTCGGCGTCTGGCTGGAGGGTGCCGGCTTGCCCGGTCAGGCGGGGGTGGCTGCTCGGAGTTTGAGGAGGTTGTGGG